>DAITMW010000008.1:27649-29160 GCA_036834945.1 Steroidobacteraceae bacterium | reverse complement strand
GCGCCGTTGGCAGCGCCCTCAGCGCCGTTGGCAGCCCCCGCGGCGCTGTTAGCTGCACCCGCAGCGACATCCGCCGCTTGAGCCGCGCCATGGCTCGCAGCTCTCTCACCATTGAAGGCTGCTGTTTCAGCTTTGCCGACGGCCTTATCGGCGGCCTTGCCCGTGACCTTCTCGGCCTTGCCGGCACCCTGCGCGGTCGCGCTCGCAGCGCCCGACGCGCTGCCAGCAACAGTCTGGTCGAGCCGACCAACACCGCGCATCCCGCCAGCGCCGTTCAACGCGCCATTGGCGCCGCCATTCAGCGAACCACCGAAGCCACCGAGTCCGCCGCCGAGCCCGCCACCAACCGCACCACCGAGTCCACCGCCTAGGTGGCCGGCAAACGCCTGCGGGGTGGTGCAAGCAAACACGGCGACCATCGCGGCACTGGCGAAAAGATGATTCGTCTTCATGTCCTCTCCTGTTGATGCCGCGGCCCATCCGCGACCTTCAGGAGGAACTACGACCCGCACTGCCCGGATCTTCCCCGCGCCCGAAAAAATATTAGATTTGACTTAATCCGAGCTGCTCGAGAAGACCCGGACGTGCGCGCTCACGGCACGTAAAGCTGGAGGCCGGCGGGGATGTAAAGCGACGCGCAGTGCGACCCGGTGACGCGCGATGCGGCCCGGCGACGCGCGCGAGGCCACAAGCCGCGCTTGCCCGCCATCGCCAACGCAGACGCGCCCTGGCCGCGCCTAATTCGCCCGCCGCGCCGCCAACGCGAGCTCCGGTCGCAGATCGCCCCCGACCAGCCCAAAGCCATAGACGGGATCAGGCCCCGGCGCCCCCAGATCAACCGCATGCGCCGCCAGATCGGCGACAGCACGCTCCGCGGCAACCTTGTCCGGTTGGCTGAGCGCCTCCGCCAACAGCCCCGCGACGATAGGCGACGCGAACGACGTACCGCGAACCGCCGCATAACTCTGCGCCGGGTTGGCGGCCGACATATCAGCCCCAGGCGCGGAGAACTTCACCTGCTTCCCGCGACACGCCTCGATCAACGCACGTTGACGCGCATCAACCGCCGTAACACCCACCACATCCGGATATGACGCCGGGTACAAAGGCGGGGCCGCGGGCCCATCGTTCCCAACAGCCGCGACAATCACATGGCCATGCGCGATCACCAGGCGCACCACGTTCTCCAGCATCAGGTTCGGAGGCCCGACCAGGCTGACATTGATCACCGGGACGTGCTCGTGAACGAGCCATGCCAAGGCGTCGGCGACCGCATCGACGGCACCGCCCGTCGCCAGCCCGCAGTAGACATCAGCCGCATACAACTCCGACCCGGGCGCGGCACCGTGAAACTGCGGGGACCGGCCGATCATGAGTGACGCGACGGCCGTGCCGTGCGCCTCCGGGACTGGCGTCCCCGAGCAGCCGTGTTGGTGAATCACAATATCCCGGAATACAGCATGTGTCGTGTCGACACCGCCGTCGACGAGGCCGATTCTGACAGTTGCATC
>DAITMW010000008.1:3630-27549 GCA_036834945.1 Steroidobacteraceae bacterium | reverse complement strand
CAGCATGTGTCGTGTCGACACCGCCGTCGACGAGGCCGATTCTGACAGTTGCATCAGGATGACCGGGGGCGGCATCACCGCCCGGCGCCACGCTGGTCAACGCTCCAGCCGCCCCGCTGGGCGCCAACCCAACCACCCCACCATCACTGTACAGATGATTGAAATCATACGACCCATCCGGATCCAACCCCTTCAATCTCTGCAAGGCACGCCGGGTCGCCATACCATCCGGCGCCCGCAGGACGACGAGCCGCGCATCCAATCCATCCAGCGCACGCTCGCGCAGAACCGTAAACCCCGCCACGCGTGCTTTTTCGAGAGCCGCATCCGTTGGTGAGAACGCCACGACTTCGCCGCGAAGAACCGGCGCACCATTGGGATCCGCCTCGACCTCTCTGCGATGCGTTCTCAGCAAGTCACGGATCTGCAGCAGCCGCAGGTCTTCGAGCCGCCGCGGGTCCAGGTCGTTGGTCACGCCGGACAGCGTTCGCTGCGCGTCCAGCGGCAGATTCTGTGGCAAGCCCTGCAGGCCACCCCCGGGTAGTCTGACCCCCGGGAGCGCGACCTGCGCCTCAGCCACCAGGGGCTGTGCCAGGATCACCGGCAGCAGTAGCGCAAAAATCCGTGCCATGGGCGCTCACATTAGTTGAATGTTGCCGGCCATGGAAGAAAATGACGACCCGTGACGTCATAAGATGGACAGATGTGAGAGGTATGCACGCGTCCCTGGACCAGCTCCGAGAGCAGATCGTGGATCTGCTACCCCGGCTGCGCCGTTTCGCCCGAACCCTGGCCCGTGATCCGCACGATGCCGATGATCTGGTGCAGGTCGCTGTCGAGCGCGCGTTGGCGCGATCCGAGCAACTGCGACCCGACTCGCGTCTGTCGAGTTGGATGTTCGGGATTCTACGTAACGCCTGGATCGATGAGACGCGCACCCGCGTACGGCGCGACCGTATCTTCGCGCCGGAGGCGTTGGGTGAGAATGTCGGCGACGCATCGGGTGGGTCGCATGCCGAAGCGCTCTCCGTGCAGGACGCGATGGCGCGCCTCCCCGACGAGCAAAGGATGGCGGTCGGCCTGGTCCTCGTCGAGGGGCTTTCCTACAAGGAAGCCGCCGAGATCATGGGGGTCCCGATCGGAACGTTGACGAGCCGTCTGGCGCGCGGCCGCGAAGCGCTGCAGACGATGCTCGACGACACGACAGGAGCGATGTGATGATGTTCTCCGAAGAAACACTCATGGCCTACGCGGACAACGAGCTGGACTCCCAGACCCGCTCAGCGGTGGAGGCGGCCATGGCGACGGACCCGGAGATCGCACGGCGCGTCGCCCGGCACAAGGCGTTGCGAGGACGGCTCCGGGAAACCTTTGACGAGGTTCTGGACGAGCCACCGCCACAACGCCTCGTCGATGCCGCACGCGGCGTACCGGCGATCCGACGCGAAGGAAATGTCATCCCCCTGCGTCGCAAGGCACCGCCACGCCGCGCGTGGCCCCAATGGGCATCACTGGCCGCGAGCCTGCTGATTGGAGTCATCATCGGCCACGCGATCCTGCGCAAACCAACCAATAGTGCGCCCGTAACCACGTCCCGCGATGGACGGCTGTTGGCCAGCGGCTCGCTGGCTCAATCGCTATCCGACCAGCTCGCCAGCACCCAGACGCAGGATGCCCCGGTGAAAATCGGTGTCAGCTTCAAATCCAAGGCGGGCGCCTATTGCCGGACCTTCACGCTGAGCGAGTCGACCACCCTCGCGGGTCTCGCGTGTCGCGATCACGATGATTGGCGCGTGCAGGTACTCACGCAAAGCACACAACGCGCGCAACAAGAAGGCAACTATCGGCACGCGGGCTCCGAAATGCCGCGCGCAGTGCTGCAGGCGGTCGATGACACTATCGCCGGCGATCCCATGGACGCGCATGCTGAAGCTGTAGCGCGGGATCAACACTGGACCCTCCCCTGAGGGAACGGAAGGCCCCAGGCGACGTTGTTAAAGCCGTAGTCGCTTTAACGTGAGGAGGCAAACATGGATCAAGACCGTACGAAAGGCTCCATGAAGGAAGCGAAAGGGAACATCAAGGAAGCCGCGGGCAAAGCCCTAGGCGACGAGAAGTTGAAACGCGAAGGTCAAGCCGACCAGGTCGAGGGCAAGGTCCAGAACGTGGTGGGCGGCATCAAGGACGCGATGAAGGACAAGCATCACTAGGATACGGCCCGATAGCAGACCAGTGCCCGGAAGCGGGATCGAGATTCGATCCCGCTTCCGGCAGGATGTTAGAACAACCCGACCACCTTGCCGGTCTCGTCGATATCGATCGAGTCGGCGGCCGGTACCTTCGGCAGGCCCGGCATCGTCATGATGTCACCGCAGATCATGACCACGAACTCCGCGCCGGCGGCCAGCCGCACTTCGCGAATGTTCACGACGTGATCGGAAGGCGCACCCAGCAGCTTCGGATCGGTCGAGAAGGAGTACTGCGTCTTTGCCACGCACACCGGATAGTGACCGTACCCACCTTCCTGGAGCTGTTTGATCTGCGCGCGCACCTTCGTGTCCGCGGTGATGTCGCTCGCGTGATAGATCTTCTGCGCGATCGCCTTCATCTTGTCCCACAGCGGAGTGCTGTCCTCGTAGGCGAACTTGAAGTGATCCGGTTGCTCGCACAGCCGCACGACTTCCTGTGCCACCTCGACCGCACCCTTGCCGCCTTCGGCGAAGTGCTTGCCCAGGATGACCTTGACGCCTTGTGAGGCCACACCTTCGATCAGCGCCCGGACTTCCGCATCAGTGTCCTGCGCGCGGTGGTTGATCGAAACGACGGTCGGCAGGCCGAACTTGTTGTGTACGTTGTCGATATGACGCTGCAGGTTGACGAGCCCTTTCTTCAGGGCTTCGACGTTCTCCTTCGGCAGGTCGGGCACCGCGACACCGCCGTGATACTTCAACGCGCGCACTGTCGCCACGATGACCGCTGCGGAGGGCTTGAGACCCGCCTTGCGGCACTTGATGTCGAGAAACTTCTCGGCGCCCAGGTCGGCACCGAAGCCAGCTTCCGTCACGACATAGTCGGCGAGCTTGAGTGCCGATTTGGTCGCCATCACCGAGTTGCAGCCGTGGGCGATGTTGGCGAACGGGCCACCATGGATGAACGCGGGGTTGTTCTCGAGCGTCTGCACGAGGTTCGGGGCCAACGCCTGCTTCAGCAGCACGGTCATGGCGCCATGAGCCTTCAGATCGCGAGCCAGAATCGGCTTCTGCTCCTTCGTATAGCCGACGACGATCTTGCCGAGCCGCTCCTTGAGGTCGGTCAGACTGGTGGCCAGGCAGAAGATCGCCATGACTTCGGAAGCGACGACGATGTCGAAGCCGTCCTCGCGCGGATAACCATTCGCGGTGCCGCCGAGGGAAATCACGATGTCGCGCAACGCGCGATCATTACAATCCACCACCCGGCGCCACGCAATGCGCCGCACGTCGAAACCGAGTTGGTTTCCCTGGTGAATGTGGTTGTCGATCAGCGCCGCGAGCAGGTTGTTGGCGAGCGCGATCGCCGCGAAGTCACCGGTGAAGTGGAGGTTGATGTCCTCCATCGGTACGACCTGCGCATAACCGCCGCCGGCGGCGCCGCCCTTCATGCCGAACACCGGGCCGAGGGCCGGCTCGCGCAGACAGATGATCGCCTTCTTGCCGATGTGGTTCAGGGCATCGCCCAGTCCCACGGTCGTGGTGGTCTTGCCCTCGCCCGCCGGTGTCGGGGAGATGGCGGTGACGAGCACGAGCTTGCCGTCCGGACGATTATCGAGCTGACGCACGTAATCGAGGGATACCTTCGCTTTGTAGCGGCCGTACGGCTCGAGCTGCTCTTCCGGAATTCCGAGACGATCGCGCGCTATCTGCACGATCGGTTTCATTTTTGCCTGCTGGGCGATTTCGATGTTGCTGGGGAAGGATGCTTTGGGGGTGGTGCTCGTTGTCATCGCTCTACTTCGGTTACAGGGCGCATGCCATTTCCCCAGTCTACATGATGATCTCGCCGCCGCGCCCCCCATGAAAGCGACACGGACCGCGCTGTGGCGCACTTCGGCGCCAGTCATAAGCGGTGTTTATTTCAGCTATGCGCCAGCACGATGGTCCAACACCCCGGGCCCGCGAAATCGTCTATCCTTACCGGATGCTGTGGCTAAAAGCTTTTCACGTCGTCTTCGTCGTCACCTGGTTCGCGGGGCTCTTCTATCTGCCCCGCCTGTTCGTCTATCACGTGAGCGCTACCGACACGCCGGGGCTCGAACGCTTCGTCATCATGGAGCGCCGCTTGTTTGGCATCATGACGATCGGTGGCACCCTGGCCGCATTGTTCGGCCTATCCATGATCGTGGCGGCACCCGGCTACCTGGCCTTCGGCTGGTTGCACGCGAAGCTCGCGTTGGTCGCGATATTGATCGGCTACCACGTATGGTGTTACCGGCTCATGCTCGCGCTGCGCGCGGGAACGAACCGCCGCTCGGAGCGCTGGTTCCGGCTGTTCAACGAGTTCCCGGCCCTGTTGTTGATTGCAATTGTTATTCTCGCGGTTGTGAAACCCTGAATATTCAATAACTTAGATCACCTCCCTCTTTCGTGGACTGGCCCGGCGGCCGGTCCCCGAGTTATGTTTGACGCGCGGACGAGGCGAAAAAACAAGAGAGGACGACAATGGCTGAGCCTGGAGCGTCACAAATTCTGACCCACCATTCGACGGTGGGACGGCGCTTTTCCTATGAGCGGGCAGTCAACGAGCTGCTCGCCGGTACCGACATCAAGATAAACGGCGCGCGCGCGTGGGACATCCAGGTCCACGACGAGCGCTTTTTTCAACGCGTCCTCGGCCAGGGCAGCCTCGGCGCGGGCGAAGCCTACATGGACGGCTGGTGGGACTGCGAGCAGCTGGATGAGATGTTGACGCGTGTGCTGCGCGTGGACATCGAAGAGCACCTGCGCTCGCCCCGTGCCGCGATGTTGGCCATCACCGCGCGCCTGATCAACATGCAGAGCCGGCGCCGCGCCTTCAGGGTCGGAAAACAACATTACGACCTCGGCGACGATCTCTACGAGCGCATGCTCGACCCCCGCATGATCTATACGTGCGCCTACTGGGAGAACATGAGCTCGCTCGATGCGGCGCAGGAAGCCAAGCTCGATCTCGTCGCCCGCAAGTTGGGAATCAAGGCCGGCATGCGCGTGCTCGACATCGGCTGCGGCTGGGGCGGCGCGGCGCAGTTCATGGCAGAGTGTTATGGCGCCATGGTTACGGGCGTCACCGTCTCGAAGAACCAACAGCAGACCGCGCAACGGCGCTGTGCCGGACTGCCGGTCGACATCCAGCTGCAGGACTACCGCAGCATGTCCGGTAACTTCGACGCGATCTATTCCCTCGGGATGTTCGAGCACGTCGGCGTGCGGAACTACCGCACCTACCTGAAGAAAGCGCGCGAATTGTTGCGCACCGACGGCCTGTTCCTGTTGCACACGATCGGTAGCAACCGCTCTTCCGTTGCCACGGACCCATGGATCGAGAAGTACATCTTCCCGAATGGCCAGCTGCCCTCGCTCGCACAGATCGCCGCCGCGGCCGAGGGGCTGTGGGTCATCGAGGACGTGCACTCCTTCGGAACCTACTATGACCGTACACTCATGGCCTGGTCGGAGAATTTCGAGAGGCACTGGCCCGAGATCGCCGCGCGTTATGGTGAGCGCTTCCGCCGGATGTGGCACTTCTGGCTGATGGCTTCGGCCGCCAACTTCCGGGCCCGCAAGACCCAACTCTGGCAGATCGTGCTGTCCCCCAAGGGGGTCGCGGGCGGCTATCGCGCAGTGAGATAGGACGAAAGTCCCACTCACTGCCGTTCGCGTCATGTCGGTTCTGTGACGAATCACCGGCAGCGGCGCCCGGCAAACTTGTTAGGGTCGCGGTTCACTGCGCGCAACGGACATGAACAGCGCCCGACCCCTGAAAAACCTGGCCGTGCCTGCGCCCGATATGGCGCTCGACAACGCGAGGATGCTCAAGACGCTCCTGGCCAACGTCGACGGCATGGTGTATCGGCGGCGCCTGGACTCCGAGTGGACGATGGAATTCGTCAGCCAGGGCTGCCTGCGCGTCACCGGCTACCAGGCGGGCGACATCCTGCTCAACAAGCATGTGGCGTACGATGACCTGACCCTGCCGGATGACCGGCTGTGGGTGCGCGAGGCGATCCGCTGCGCCATCGCCGAATTCCGCTCGTTCGATCTCGAGTACCGCATCGTCCACGCCGACGGGAGCACCCGTTGGGTGTGGGAGCGCGGCACAGGCGTTATCGACGTCGAAGGCCGGCCGATCGCGCTCGAAGGACTCATCCAGGACATCACCAAGCGCAAGAACGCCGAAACCGCCTTGCGTGAGGCGGAGCGGCGTTATCACGGCCTGTTCGACAATGCCATCGAAGGCATCTTCCGCACGACCGTCGAGGGCAACTACCTCGATGCCAATCCCGCCCTCGCGCACATCTACGGTTTCGACTCGCCCCAGGAGCTGATGCTTTCCCTGTGCGACATCGGTCGGCAGCTCTACGTCGATCCGCAGCGGCGCGAGGAATTCATGCGGATGGTGAAAGCCCGCGGCTCCGTCACCGGCTTCGAATCCCAGGTGTACCGGAAGAACGGTGACATCATCTGGATCTCGGAAAACGCGCGGCTGGTCCTGGGCGAGGATGGCCGGCCGCTGGGCTACGAGGGGACTGTAGAGGACATCACCGAGCGCCGTCTCTATCAGGCCCGCATCGAGCGCCAGGCCAACTACGACACTCTCACCGGGCTTGCCAATCGCTCGCTGCTGCAGGACCGGCTCGAACAGGCGCTGTTGACGGCCACGAGCTTCGGCACACGCATCGCCGTCGCCTTCGTCGATCTCGATCGCTTCAAGTACATCAACGACAGTCTCGGCCATCATGTCGGGGACGAGTTGTTGAAGGAAGTCGCGGCCCGCGTGCAATCCTGCGTCCGCGAATGCGACACCGTCGCGCGACTCGGCGGCGACGAGTTCGTACTGCTCATCAACGGGCATTCCGGCCCGGAATCCGTCCGCTCGATCATGGAGTCCATGCTGGCGGCGGTCTCGCAGCCGTGGACCATCGAGCAGGGTGAGTTTCATGTCAGCTGCAGCATCGGTGTCGCCCTGCACCCGGAAGACGGCGAAGACGCCCGCACTCTGTTGAAACACGCCGACTCCGCCATGTACCGCGCGAAGGACAGCGGACGCAACAATTTCCAGTTCTTCACGCGCGAGCTCAACACGCTCATGACCGAGCGGCTCGAGATGGAAAGCCATCTGCGCCGCGCACTGGAGCGCAACCAGTTCGTGTTGTGTTATCAGCCGCGCGTGGATCTGGAGGACGGCCAGATCGTCGCCGCGGAGGCCTTGTTACGTTGGCGCATCCCGAACCGCGGCACCATCGCGCCCCAGCGCTTCATCGCGCTCGCCGAGGAAACGGGGCTCATCGTCCCGATCGGCAAGTGGGTACTGAAAACCGCCTGCGCGCAAAACAAAGCGTGGCAGGACGAAGGACTCCCTCCCATCGTCGTCTCTGTAAACGTCTCACCACGGCAGTTCCGCCAGGAAAACATCGTCCAAACCGTGGCGGAGGTTCTGGAGGAAACCGGCCTGGAGCCGCGCTACCTGGAGCTCGAGCTCACCGAGAGCATGGTGATGCACGATGCCCCCCAACTCGTGGCGATGCTGGATGAGCTCAAGAATCTCGGGGTACAGATCGCGGTCGACGACTTCGGCACGGGCTACTCCAGTCTGTCCTACCTGAAGCGTTTCCCCGTCGACCGGTTGAAGATCGACCGCTCTTTCGTCGAGCACATCGCCACCGACGTCGACGACGCGACGATCGTGCGCACCAT
Organism: Steroidobacteraceae bacterium; assembly: GCA_036834945.1. Classification (GTDB taxonomy): domain Bacteria; phylum Pseudomonadota; class Gammaproteobacteria; order Steroidobacterales; family Steroidobacteraceae; genus 13-2-20CM-66-19. Next base: position 19,621 of record DAITMW010000008.1, on the reverse strand, counting down.
CATCGCCCTTGGCCACAACCTTGGACTGAAGGTCGTGGCCGAGGGCGTGGAATCGGACGAGCAGCTGGGCTTCCTGCGCTCCAACCGCTGCGACGAGGCACAGGGATTCCTGATGGGGCGGCCCGTTTCGAGCCGCCACCTGCGCCGGATGTTCGCTACCAGATCGAAACGCGATCCTCGGGCTTGATGTAGAGCTTGTCTCCCTGGTGCACGTCGAACGCCGTGTACCACGCATCGATGTTGGGCAGCGGCCCATTGACCCGGAAGATCGCGGGACTGTGCGGATCCGACATCACCTGCTCGCGCAAGGCGCCATCGCGGTACTTGGCACGCCACACCTGCGCCCACGAGAGGAAGAAGCGCTGATCGCCCGTGAGGCCGTCTATCACCGGCGCCGGCTTACCCTTCAGCGACAGGTGATAAGCGTGATAGGCCATGTTGAGGCCACCCAGGTCGCCGATATTCTCGCCGATGGTGTTGGCGCCGTTCACCTTCAAGCCCGGCAGGGCCTCGAACGACGAGTATTGCTTGATGAGCCGGGCAACGCGGGTGTTGAATACGTCGGCATCCTTCTGGGTCCACCAATCCTGCAACGCGCCGTTCGGACCGAACTTGCGCCCCTGGTCATCGAAGCCGTGCCCGATCTCGTGGCCGATGACGGCCCCGATGCCACCGTAATTGACTGCCGCATCGGCGTTGGGATCGAAGAACGGCGGCTGCAGGATCGCCGCCGGGAATACGATCTCGTTGTTGAGTGGGTTGTAGTAGGCGTTGATCGTCTGGGGCGTCATCTGCCATTCGACGCGGTCGACGGGCTTGTCGAGCCGCGCCACCTGATATTGCCAGTGCCATTCGGCCGCGCGCCGGATGTTACCGACCAGGTCATCGCGGCGAATCTGCAGCGTCGAGTAATCCTTCCAGACATCGGGATACCCGATCTTGGGAGTGAAGGTCGCCAGTTTCTCGTGGGCACGCGACTTCGTCTCGGGCGTCATCCAATCCAGGGCGTCGATGCGCTCGCTGAGTGCCGCGCGCAGGTTCGCCACCAGCTGCTGCATCTTGGCCTTGGATTCAGGCGGGAAGTAGCGGGCAACATATAACTGCCCGACCTGCTCGCCGAGCGCGCCATCGACCACGTCGACCGCGCGTTTCCAGCGCTCGCGCTGTTGCGGCTGCCCGCGCAGAGTCTGCCCATAGAAGGCGAAACGCGCATCGTCAAACCGCTTCGGCAGATACGCAGCGTGGTCGCTCAGGTAGTGGAACGTGAGGTACGACTTCAGCGTGGACAGGGAAGTTTTCTTGTAGAGGTCCGCGAGATCGTGAATGGCCGTGAGCTCACTCAACACCAGCTCCTGCCGCCCGCCGACCGACGAGGCATCCAGGAAAGGCTGCCACGGGAACCCGGGCGCGTACGCCAGCAGCTGTTGCTTGGTGCGGGGGTTGTAAGTCGCATCCACGTCACGGCGCTTTTCGATCGGCCACTGCGCCTTGGCGATGGCGGTCTCGAACGCCATGATGTCGGCGGCTTTGGCGGCAGGCTCCGCGATGCCGCCCAGGGTGAGCATCTGCGCGACGTAAGCAACATACTTCTCGCGGATGTCCTTCAGTTTCGGATCGTCCTTGAGGTAGTAGTCGCGATCGGGCAGTCCGAGCTGTGACTGGCTGATCACCACCGAGTAGCGATCGGGATTCTTGAAATCCGGCGGCAGATCCAGGTCGAACAGCGAGGCGAACCCCTGCGAGCCGAACAGCTTGGCGATGTCGTCCTTCGTCGTGGCCGCTTCGATGCGATGCAGATCGGGCTTCACGGGCTCGAGGCCCTTGGCCTCGATGGCGGCCTGGTCCATGAAGGCGGAGTAGTAATCGCCGATCTTCTGCTCCGGACTGCCGGCGCCCGGATGTGACGCCGCGGCCTGCTCGATGATCTCGCGCACCCGTTTCTTCGAGAGCTCGTCGAGCTCGTTGAACGCGCCGAAGCTGGACCGGTCCGGCGGAATCTCGAACGTCCTGTACCAGCTGCCACTGGCGTACGAGAAGAAGTCGTCGCCGGGCTTCACCGCCGAATTTCCAGCGCTCAGATCCAGGCCGAATGCGCCGATCGCCGCTTTATTCACCAAGGGGGTCACCGGTTTCTCCTGTGCCGCGAGCACGCACAAAGGGGCAGCCATCAATATGGCCAGGGGGAGTACACGCATGGGGGAAACGGTCCTCAAAAGAGAATTTGACGTGAAATTCCATACGCGGTTCAGTGAGATGGCAATTCGTTCCGCCGCTGCGAACACTCGCTTCCTCGCTGTAATGGCGGCTCGATCCCAATTGCCAATGCCTCACGAACTCTCGCCACCGTCCCCACCTACCAATGCCTCACCAGGTCTCCCCATGCCGGGCGCGGCGTGGTGTCAGGTTTCGACGCATCGGTGCCGAGGTACATGAAGCCGACGATCGCATCCTTGGCCTCCAGGCCGAGCGCGGTTTTCACCTCGTCATCGTAAGCCGGCGCGCCGGTCTTCCACATCGAGTTGAAGCCCAACGCGATGGCCGCCAACATCACATTCTGCGCGGCGGCGCCCGCCGCCAGCACCTGCTCGATCACGGGTATCTTCCCACCCGGTGTACACACCGCCGCGACGACGATGATCATCGGTGCCCGGAACGCTTTCTGGCGCTCACGCTGCAACGACTCCTCACTGGTGGTTGGGTGCTGCCGGCGCAAATGCGCTGCCAGCAGATCACCGAAGCGCCCGATGCCGTCACCCTCGATGACGATGAATCGGAACGGGCGCAGGCGGCCATGATCGGGAGCGGCTGCGGCGCTCGCGAAAATGAGCTCGAGAGCACCAACATCAGGCGCGGGCGCGGTCAGTGCTTTGGCGGAGCGCCGCTGCAGCAGGGCATCTATGGCTTGCATGAGTCGAAATTTTCCTCGTATGTCGCTGTCTGGCGTCAAATTACCGGATTGGCGCTCGAATGGGCACGATATCTGCTTACGCCAAAAGTCGTGTGTAAGGAGGGCTATTATGCAAGATCCCCTCATGGAGGCTGCCGAACGGCTTGGGGTTGCCACCCATACCAGCGCGGGACCGGAACCCGGCTCCCTCAGCGGACAATTGTGGGCGACCTGGCCGCGTGATCGCCTGGAGATTGCCCACGAAGCCCTTGCCCGCGCCGTGGACTACGACAGCGAAGCGCGCGTCGAACCCTGCAGAGCCAACATCTGGCGAGCCTCCGCAACCGGTTGGAGCTACGAGAGCGATTTCGTCGACGCAGTGGCGATGCTCGCCCTGCGCGTCGTCGCCGCGCACGCGGACGAAGACGAGGAAAGACCTACGCGGCAGTAGGATGTCAACATCCTTTCGAGTGAACGGGACTAGCATCTTTTGGACGATCATGCGCTGCCCGTAAATATTCACCCGCTCGCGTGGCACAAACCGTCATAGTGCTCGCTTAGAATGGTCGGTCCGGCGCCGGGCCGCGAACCGCTGTTTGCTCCAGCGGCATACAACTTGCGAGCGCAATCCTAATGGCACGCACACTCACGAGACTGCCGCATGCGGCAACAGCGGGGACGGTTGTTCCCGAAGCACAGACCCTGACACAGCAGTACCTGCAGGTGCGTGCGGCGACGGTGGCGCTGTGCGCGCCGCTCGCAGTTGAAGACTACGTAGTTCAGTCGATGCCCGATGCCAGCCCCGCGAAATGGCATCTCGCCCATACGAGCTGGTTCTTCGAGGAATTCGTGCTGAGCCAGGCCGGGGCGGCTTACCAGTTCCACGACAAGGACTTCCGCTTCCTCTTCAACTCCTACTACAACGCGGTTGGCCCGATGCACACCCGCTCCAACCGCGGGCTGCTGTCGCGACCCACCGTGCAACAGGTGCTCGACTATCGAACACGCATCGACGAGCGCATGAGCGAGCTGTTACGAGGGCCGAGCCCGCTCGCGCCCGAGCTCGCGCGCATCATCACGTTGGGACTGCATCACGAGCAGCAGCACCAGGAGCTGATCCTCACGGACATCAAACACCTGCTCTCGTGCAATCCGCTCCTGCCCGCATACGTGGAGCAGCCCGCAGCGCAGTCGCGAGCCCCGTCCCCGTTGACGTTTCGGAAATTCGACGGCGGTCTCGTGGAGATCGGACACACTGGCACGGAGTTCGCCTTCGACAACGAGCTGCCGCGGCACCGGGTATTCCTGGCCCCCTTTGCCCTGGCGACCCGCCTGGTCACCAACGCCGAGTATCTCGAATTCATCCGCGACGACGGTTATCGCAACCCCGCGCACTGGCTGTCCGATGGTTGGGCAACCGTGCAGCGCGAGGGTTGGACGCGGCCGATCTACTGGGCCGACTCACTGGACCGCGAGTTCACCCTGCGCGGGCTCGTCTCGTTGGACCCGCACACGCCGGTAACGCACCTGAGTTGTTACGAGGCGGACGCCTTTGCAAGGTGGGCCGGCGCGCGCCTGCCCACCGAGTTCGAGTGGGAAAATGCCGCCACGGTGGCCTCGGTACCAACAGCCGGCAACTTCGTCGAGAGCCGCAACTGGCACCCGGTGGCGGCGCCCGACGTGGGCGGATCGATGCTGCAGATGTTTGGTGACGTGTGGGAATGGACGCAATCGGCCTACGCGCCCTACCCGGGCTACCGGACAGCCTCCGGCGCGCTCGGCGAATACAACGGCAAGTTCATGGTGAACCAACTCGTGCTGCGCGGCGGCTCCTGCGCCACACCGCACAGCCACATCCGCCCGAGCTACCGCAATTTTTTCAACCCCGCGGCCCGTTGGCAATTCAGCGGCGTTCGCCTGAGCCGAGACCTGTAACCCATGCAACAACAAAGACTCCGTCTCCCGGCAACGCCGGCCGGCCGTCCATCCGTGGACTGGCGCGTGGCAGCGCCGTCACTGGTGGAAGACGTGCTCAACGGCCTGCGGCAAGCGCCGAAGCGACTCTCGCCGACTTACTTCTACGATGAGCGCGGCTCGCAGCTGTTCGACGAGATCTGCGAGCTCGAGGAGTACTACATCACCCGCACGGAAACGCGGATCCTCGAGGAACATGCCGCCGAGATCGCCAGGCGTATCGGCCCCAATGCCCTGCTGGTGGAGTTCGGAAGCGGAGCCAGTACGAAGACACGGCTACTCCTCGACCAGTTACCGGACCTCGCCGCCTACGTGCCCGTGGACATCTCCCGCACCCATCTCATGGACGCGGCTCACCGGATTGCAGACGCATATCCTGACCTGGAGGTGCTTCCAGCCTGCGCGGACTTTACGCGCCCCTTCGCGCTACCGAAGTCGCAGCGCGCACCTTCCCGGGTAGTCGTCTTTTTCCCGGGCTCGACCATCGGAAATTTCGACCCGCCGGCGGCCATCGAGCTGATGAAGGTCATGCGGGCGATGGCGACGCCCCGGCTGGGCACGTCCATGGCCGACGGCGGCCTGGTGATCGGCTACGACCTGGTCAAGGATCCCGCGGTCCTGGAGCGGGCCTACGACGATGCCGCCGGTGTCACCGCGGAATTCAACCTGAACGTCCTGCGGCGCCTGAATCGCGACCTGGGCGCGACTTTCGACCTGGAGAGCTTCCGCCACCAGGCGATCTGGGTGCCGGCAGCCAGCCGCATCGAGATGCGCCTCATCAGCACCGCGGCCCAAACGGTCTCGATCGCCGGAGAAGTCATCTCATTCGAGGCCGATGAGCCCATCATCACCGAGCATTGCCACAAGTACACGGCGGAGCTGTTTGCTGCGCAAGCGGGGGCCGCGGGATGGACCGAGCGACAGACATGGACCGACCCGAAGCGGTACTTCCACGTTCAGTATCTTGAACTGGGGCACCCGAAGACAGGGTAAGCTGCCGGGCCATGGACGCCCACACCCTGCAAGAGATCAAAGACGCGATCCGCACCATTCCCGACTATCCGAAGCCGGGAATCATGTTTCGCGACATCACCACCTTACTCGGGAACGCCCGGGCTTTCCGCCGGGTCGTCGATGAGCTCGTGCAGCCGTGGAGTGGGACGAAGGTAGACCGGGTAGCCGGCATCGAGGCCCGGGGCTTCATCCTGGGCGGAGCCATCGCCCACCAGCTGGCGGCCGGATTCGTGCCCATCCGCAAGAAGGGCAAGCTGCCGCATCGCACAGTACGACTCGCCTACTCACTGGAATACGGTGGTGACGAGATCGAGGTCCACCAGGATGGCGTCTCGCGCGGTGAGAAGATCGTCCTCGTCGATGACCTCATTGCCACCGGGGGTACGGCCACAGCCGCCGTAAAGCTTCTGCGCTCGCTCGGCGCCGAGATACTGGCCGCCTGCTTCATCATCGATCTGCCGGACCTCGGGGGTGCCAAACGACTCGCCGAGCTCGAAGTCCCCGTGCGGACGCTGGTGTCGTTTCCGGGCCACTGACCTGCAACGCAACCTGGCACGCGCCAAACATTACGTTGTAGTCATCCTGAAACCGCACCCTGCGGTTCCAGTCATAATAAGGACGCTTGGAGGCGGGCGTCCTTTAAAGCACTGATTTCCAAACACCGCTCAACATTCTTTCCCCTTACAGTGGAGCCGATCGATGTTCAAGAAGCTTGTCCCAGTTGTTAGCCTGCTGCTGCTCGCCGCGGGTCCCGTGATCGCTGCCGACACCGCCGCTCCTTCCTCGGACACCTCGGCTTCGGCGCCGGCCAAGACCCACAAGAAGCACAGCGGCCACAAGTCGAAGAAGAGCAAAGCCTCCACGGGCGACTCTTCCGCACCGAAGTAAGTAAGCGCAGCTGACCGAACTTCACAGAGCCCCGCCTCAACAGCGGGGCTCTTTGCTTTGTGGGGGCGACCCCGCCTCAACATGGCGGCTCCTGCGTTTTTCCGGGACCGCCGTTTGTAGGAATCGTCCGACGCCGTGTCGAGCCACCGGCCTACATAGGCCCTGACGGCGGCCGCTGGCGCCGACGGCCCGCGCACGCGACATTGCCGAGCATGACGATGAAAGAGCTCGCATCGCTGGTCGCGGTTGTCGTTGCCATGCTCCTCGTATTGGTTACCCCGTAGTCGCGAGTAACATTAGCGGCCGATGACCCAGATTCCAGAGCAACAACAGCAGCAGGCGGCCGCCGCCAGCACCGGCGAGCTCGACCGGCTCGTCGAGGAGCGCACGCTCGAGCTGTCCGCCCTGTCGAGCCACCTGCAGAGCCTGGCCGAGAAAGAGAAAACGGAGCTGGCGCGGACCCTGCACGACGAGTTGGGGGGCCTGCTCACGGCGGCGAAGATGGACCTGTCGTGGCTGCAGTCGCGGGTCGACAAGCCCGAACACCAGGAACGGCTCGCGCAGCTCGGCAGCGTGCTCGATGAGGCCATGGGCCTGAAGCGCCGCGTGGTCGAGGAGCTCCGTCCCTCACTGTTGGATCACTTCGGACTGACGACGGCCTTGCGCGCGTACGTGGACGCGGCCTGCGCGAAGGCGGGAATCCAGGCGCAGGTGCGCCTGCCCGACGAGGGCGCCGCCATCCCCAAGGACATTTCCATCGCCCTGTTCCGCATCGTCCAGGAAGGACTCAACAACATCATCCGACACGCCGGCGCCAGGCACGCCACGTTGGACCTCACGGCCGACGGCAAGGAGTATGCGTTCGTGCTGCACGACGACGGCCGCGGGTTCAATCCCAACGATAATGGCGACAGCTGGCCGCACGGCATCATGGGAATGCAACACCGTGTCAGGGCTTTGGGTGGCCGCTTTTCGTTGGTTTCGGCACCGGGGAAAGGGACGACACTGCGTGTTGCAGTGCCAGCGGCCGCGCCGAGCGCCGCCAGGCGTTAGTCAGTGACTCGCAACGGGCGGCGCCCACTTGGAGCGCCCGTCCACCACCACGGCCTTCAACAGCGCGATGTCGCGCATCTTGTCGAGAAAGTAGTCCGCCCCGGCGGCGAAGCAATGGTCACGCACGAAGTCGGAAGCGTAGTTGGTCAACACAACGATCAGCGGCTGCGCATCCGGCGGATAGAGCTGTCGCGCCTGACGGATGACCGCGACGCCGTTGCCTTCCGCAAGCTCGATATCCACGACGAGCACGTCATAGGTCGATTCCTGCAGCCGCAACACCGCATCCGACTGCGTGGCCGCCTGGGCCGCCACCGCGATCCGGCCAGGCTCGGAGAGGAGGTCGACGAGGCGGCGCGACAGGACCGTCGAATCCTCGATGAGCAGGATACGCCTCTCGCCTCCGCCATCGAGGCTCGAGGAATGCTCTTCGGCGCTGCTCATGGGAAGGCTCATCACTGCAGCAGGTTGTTCTTGATGGCGTAGTACGTGATGTCGGCATTGGTCTTCATAGCCATCTTCTCCAGTATCCGGGTGCGATACGTGCTGACGGTCTTCACGCTCAGGAACAGCTTCGCCGCAATTTCCGACACGCTCTTCCCCTCGGCGAGCTTGCAGAAGATCTGAAACTCGCGCTCCGAAAGCACGCTATGCCGCGGCTCGCCCGGGGCCCCCTGAAGCCCGCTGACGAGCATCTCGGCGAGCTCCGGGCTCACATACCGCCCACCACGCATCGCCGCGCGGATGGCACGACATAGCTCGCCGTCATCCGCCGTCTTGCTCAGAAAGCCACTCGCGCCGGCACGCAGCACGTTCAACCCGTACTGGTTCTCCGGGTAGGCACTCAGCACGAGCGTCGCAACCGTCTCGTGATGCGCCTTGATCTGTCTCAGAACGTCCAGTCCCGACATGTCAGGGAGCGACAGGTCCAGCAGCAGCACATCGCAAGGCGTGGCGCGCAGCAGCGCGAGCGCTTCGCGCCCATTCTTGGCCTCACCCACCCAGGCGAAATCCGACTGGGCCTCGATGATCTGCTTGAGCCCGATTCGTACGAGCTGATGATCGTCTACGACTGCGACTCGTATGCTCGGCATGACTAGAGAGAGGTTACCCACGCGGCGCACGGCCCGATGTGGGAGTCAGAGTGACTGGAACGGGAGCTACAACGCAACGGATTGTAGGAATCGTCTGACGCGCAGGCGAACGGCCCGGCCGCCGCCCGCGCCGCGGAAGGGACTTCAGCGCAGAGAGTCCTGCACACTGGCCGCCTCATCCTTGTCGGTGCCGACGGATTCTTTGCCATTGTAGGTCTCGAGCCGATTGTAGAGGGTCTTCAGGCTCACACCCAGGATCTCGGCAGCCTTGCGCTTCACGTGGCCGCAATAGGCGAGCGTGGCCATGGTCACCCTGCGCTCGACCTCCTCCAGGGGGGTTCCCACCCGGATGGTGATGGTCGTGCCATCATCCGTCTTCGGCGGCGTATCCGAAATGGCGACGTCGAGCTCGATGATGTCGTCGGCCATGATGAATGTGCGCTGCACATAGTTCTTCAGCTCACGCACATTGCCGGGCCAGCTGTGCTGGTACAGACGTACGAGCGCATCACGGGAGAACGACTTGTTCGTGCTTTCCGTCTTGTTGAGTTGGTCGAGGAAGAACTGCGCCAGCTGCTCGATATCCGTGTCACGCTCGCGCAGCGGCGGCAGACGGATCGGAAACACGTTGAGGCGGTGGTAGAGGTCTTCCCGCAACTTGTTGTCGGCAACGGCCTTTTCGGGCTCACGGTTGGTCGCGCAGATCACGCGGACATCGCTCGCGATGAGCTGGGTGCCGCCGACGCGCGTCACGGCGTTCGTTTCCAGCACCCGCAGCAGCTTCACCTGCAACTCCATCGGCATTTCGGTGATCTCGTCGAGAAAGATCGTCCCGCCGTTGGCGCGCTCGAAAAAACCTTTGTGCTGGCGGTCGGCGCCGGTAAAGCTGCCACGCTCGTGACCAAACAACTCACTCTCGATGAGCTGTGGGGCCACCGCACCGCAATTCAACGGCAGGAACGGAGCGTCGCGGCGTCGCGAGAGCTCATGCAACGTCTGCGCGGCAAGCTCCTTGCCGGTGCCGCTCTCGCCAATCAGCATGACGGTGGCGGATGTCGGCGCCACGCGCGACAGCTGGTCATACAACACCTGCATGCGCGGTGAGCTGCCCAGGATGCGGCCGAAGCGACCGAGCTTGCGCAACTCCTCGCGCAATGCACCGATCTCGTGTTGGAGAGCGGAAGTTTTCTTCGCGTGGCGCAGGACGGCCTGCACGCGCTCGAGATCAGCAGGCTTGACGAGATAATCGCTTGCGCCGGCGCGAAGCGCGGCCACCGCGCTGTCGACCGTCGCGTGCCCGGTCACGATGATGACTTCGGTGGCTTCGGGCTTTTCGAGCTCACGCACCAGCTCGATACCCTCCCCGTCGGGAAGGCGAAGATCCGTCAACAGGACGTCGGGGCGCTGCCGTCCAAGCTCGATTCGCGCATCCCGCAGACTGTGCGCTCGCGCGACCGTAAAGCCCTCCATGCGCGCAACTTCCTGCAACCAGTCCACGACATCCGCATCGTCGTCGACTATCAGAGCATGTGCCATGTCATCCCCTGGACCGAAAATTCGAAAACAATCATTCAATAACGCACAAATACCGCAGCCGCCGCCGTGTCGGCCCGCCCCGACGGGAACGAATGGTGCTGGTCAACGCTCGTCCGGATTTAACCCACATTAAGGTGCCTCGATGGGCTGGTCGGCGTGTCGCGCCTTTAGCGTGTTGGCCTTGGGTTGGGCGGCTGTTGCGCTCGCGGCTTGGGCGCTCGATGAGCGCCGACGGCTTCGGCTGAGAGTACCACGGCCGGAGATCGATCGCTGGGAAGATGAGGGCGGTGCCCTTCCGGCGGGATCATAGGTCCACCGCACCGGGCCCGGGTGAGGCTTTCCCCAAAGAGAAGGCGGATACGGCACTGAATACGATCGAGGCAACGACCACGACGAGTGCTGTTGCCGCCAACTCGTTGGCAAACTCGCCTCCCAGGCCACGGTTGATCGCCAAGCCCAGACAGTAGAGCGAGGCGGCGCCTCGAGCTCCGAACCATTCCAGCGGCCGGCGCTGGGCCGGCTGCAGCCCGAGGCCGCCCAGGCCCAGACGCACCGCCAACGGCCGCAAGCCCGCCAGCAACAGGAGGGCAAACACCCCCATACGGAAGTGCAGCTCGACACCCGACAACAACGCTCCGAGCAAAACGGCCACCAGCACCGCGCCGAAACGCTCGACGCGCCCCGCAAACCGCAACACCCGCGCGCTGGGTGTCGGCTTACGCAGCGAGTGACGCAGACGCCCTCCGTGGGAAAGCGCCAGTCCGGCTGCGAATACCGCGATCATGCCGTCAGCCCGCACCGCAAGCGCCCCGACATATGTCAGAACGGCAGTCGCCACGACGATCATGTCTTCGAGGAAGTCACCCTGGCGGTCGGAATCCAGCAACGTCAGCCAACGCATCATGAGTGCGCCAACGACCCAACCGAGCGTTGCCCCGCCAACGACAGACCAGACTCCGAGCAACACGTGCGCGCCGAGCGCCGCCGAGCCGGAATCGTCGAACCCGAGAAACTCGAGGACGAGCAACAACAAGGGTGCCGCCAGGGTGCTGGTGAGCGCTCCTTCAGCGGCCAGTGTGAAAGGGACGGCATCCTGGTCGACTTCCGCTGGAACGTGCATGTCGGAAGCCAGCACCGCGTCGGTGGGCGCCAGCACGACCCCGAGCAGCAGCGCTTCCGGAAGGTTCATCCCAAACAACACGTGAGCGCCGGCGGCGGCCAGTGTTGCCGTGGCAAGCATCGTGAGAGAGGCGAGGCGCAGCGGGATGCGCCAGAAATGCCACTCGAAAGGAACGCGTAAGCGCAAGCCGGCGCAGAACAGCGCTACCAGTAACACGATCTCGCTCATCGACTCGACGAGACCGCTGTCTTCCACGACGTGCGGCTCCAGCAGGTGCAGCCCTGCCGGGCCAATCAAAAGCCCCACTCCGAGGCCTAGAAGTATCGGATGTGCCGACCAGCGCGTGAGCGGCAGGTCAGCTCTGGAGTTGTCCTGCCTGCGCACTGTTGCCCGCCCCGGAATCCACCAGCGGCGACCACTGGTTGCGAAGATCCCGGATCTGATCGTGGTTGGTCATCACGTCCTCGAACTGGCGCAGCACAATCGCTCGCACGAGGCCTGGCAGCGGATCGTCCAGCGCGTTCCGGTAGACCTCGAGCGCCCGGCTCTCGCCACGCTCGCACTCATCCAGAATAACTCCATCCTCGTTACAAGCAAGAGCTGCCCGGAGGTCGATCCAACGCTGGTATGCGATGATGGGTTCCCTCGCCGCCGGGACGTCCGGATCGGCGCCGAGCAGGCGGACGAGCGATTGCAGCTCATCGAGCGCGCGGGTGCATTCCTCCAGGTGAGACCGAAGTAGCGTTTCCAGTCGCGGATTGCGGACGTATTCGCTGCAGATGCGCAGACCCTGCGCGCCGCTGCGACGCGCCGCGATCAACTCTTTCAGCGCATCTATGGTGAACCGATGGCTCATGGTCGAGTGCCTTGTTGTGCGATCCGCGCCGAACGTCGACCTGCAGACAGGCCACCTCCGGGCGCGCGGGCTTTGTGCAGAGCAGGAGATGTGCCGCGCCGATGCGCGAAATGTCCTCCGGTGTCATGCGGGGAGCACGCGCACATTTTGCATGGCAGGTACGAATTACACCGACCGGACGGGCAGGTTTTGCGGCGGCCGCCGGGGTGGACCCGCGGCCCCAGCAGGTGGGCGCCGCAACAGTCCGTAGGCCATTACGCAACACGTTGAAAACAATTGTAAATCGGGTGCCGTGCGCAAGCTTTGCCGGCCGCCGCGCGGAATTTCCCGCGTTCCGGAACGAGTGGCATGTGGGTTGCATACCCGACGGAGACGGGAATGTGAGTTGCGGGGAGCCCTGCAACTTCTTCCAACAGTTTCGCGTTCACGCTGCAGTGCAAACCAGCGGGAGCGCTTACCGAAGACCCCCCGTTTGGCGGGCTGTGGTGCGACCAGCCCGCTATTTTTTTATTTGGACGGCTTTGTTCATTTGGCCAAAAGTCGCCTGGCGGCCCAAATGGGGCAGCGTTTTGTCGGACTGGGGCTGCGTTTTCGCGAGCAAAAAGCGTGGTTTTTGCTCGCTGCGCCGCACGCTACTGCCGCGTCAAGGCGGCGAGGCGCCTCACCATCGGCACGAAAGTGTCGAAATCAACAGGCTTGGGGACGTGGAGGTCGAAGCCGGCTTCGATGGCGGCGGCGACGTCGCCTTTGGAAGCGTAGCCGGTCACCGCGATGGCCAGCATATGCCGGCCTGCTTTCAGGGACCGTAACTTCCGCACCAGCGAATAGCCGTCTTCTTCGGGCATTCCAATGTCGGTCACCAGGATATCGAAGTGAGCGCCGACCGCCTGGAGGTGTTTGAAGGCGGAGCCGGCTGAATCGGTCACCGTTACCTGCGCCCCTTCCAACCGCAACGTCTCCGCGACGACCGTGCGGGCGTCCATCTCATCATCGACCACGAGTATCGACAGGCCGTCCAGGCTATGGGACAGCTTCGTCCGGTCGGCGCCGTTGCCCTCTTCAGCCGGCGAGGGCCAGGCGGGCGCGGCGGGCAGTCTGACGACAAAAGTGGCGCCGCTTCCAGTTCCCGCGCTATGGGCTGAGACGGTCCCTCCGTGGAGAGCAACGATTTCGCGCACGAGCGTAAGGCCAAGCCCAAGCCCGCCAGAATTTCGGGTGCTCGAGCTGTCGCCCTGGCGGAAGCGATCGAAAATATGAGGAAGCAGCTCGGGCGCGATGCCCTGGCCGGAATCCTTGACGGTCAGCTCGATGAAGCCATCGCTGTTACGCAGGCCGACCGTGACCTTTCCGCCTGACGAGGTGAACTTCACCGCGTTGGAAAGGAGATTCGCGACCACCTGCTGCAGCCGGTCGGGATCCCCGCGCAACTGTCCCGCTCCAGCCGTCATCTCGGCTGACAGCTCGATATGCTTGGCGACCGCCGCGGGTCGAGCCGAATCAATCGCCAGATGGATGACCCGTGCGAGCTGCGTCGGACGCGACTCGATTCTGAGCTTGCCGGTGCCGACACGCCCGAGGTCGAGCAGGTCGTTGACCATCTTGAGCTGGGCTTTGGCACTCTGCTCGATCCGCGGAGTGATGGCGGCCACTTCGGCATCCTCACGACGCTTGAGCGTGAGGATCCGATTCCAGCCGAGGATCGCATTGAGGGGGGAGCGCAGCTCGTGCGAGATGACGGAGAGGAATTCGTCCTTTGCACGGTTTGCCGCCTCCGCGGCCTCGCGCAACTTGCGCTCCTGGTCCAACAACGAGGCCCGCTCCCGTTGCCTGCCAACAGCGGCGCGTCTTGCCGAGCTCACGTTGCGCGACGTGAGGATGAGATGCATCGATCCGTTACCGCTCGTGTTGACCGTCCGGCCGCCCAGGGTGACCCACTGACGGGCGCGCCCTTTCAAACGGGTCCGTACGATCACATCGACTTCGATGTCGTTTGTGAACGCCGCCTGAATGGCATCCACCAACTTCTGACCATCCGCGCGCTGGATGCGCTCCAGGAGTTCCCGCCAGGTGATTTCCGCATCCGGCGGCCAGCCGAACTCAGCCTTGAACTGCGAGTTGGCCGTAAGGGCGCCGTCCGGACCCTCGAGGCGACAGAAACCCAGGCGCCCGACCGCGAGCACTGATTCGAGCTCGTCCTTGCGCAAATTCAGGGTGTCGCGCTCGAGCAGCGTTTGCTGCAGCGCGCCCTCTAGCTCGCGCATGCGGGAACCGGGATCGTCGTCGTGAATTGTTGTCATGTCGTTCGCACGAGGCTTCGTCGGCGACAGCTTTGAAGCGGTGGCGTTCTTTACACACCGTTGCAACTTCTCCCCAGGCTTGCCCTGGGTCTGGCGACCGCAGGGGGACGTTAAGTGGCCGTTGCCGCGCGTCCGGCGCTGTTGGCATAGCTGTTGCTCGAGGTCGATGGATTACTAGTTGAGGGTTCCTCGAATGTCCAATGCCGTATTGGGACTGCGCCTCAAGCAGCAGCTCACCCTGACACCCAGGTTGCAACAGTCCGTCAAGCTGCTGCAGCTGTCGGCGTTAGAGTGTGTGCAAGAACTACACCAAGCCATAGCGCAGAATCCGTTCCTGGAAGAGAGCGTCGAGACGCCCGAATCCGCGCAGCAGGAGGAAAACAGCGCCGACGACGGCTCGCACGCAGACCTGGACTTCTCGGGCTCGAGCTCGGGCGCTGGCGACGACACGCCCGACTGGACGGAGTGGACTGCTTCGCCGTCCACGCTGCACGACTCTCTGCGCGAGCAGCTGTTGCTCCTCGGCCTGACCGAGCGCGACTACATGCTCGCGAACCTGATCGTCGACGCTCTCGACGAGGACGGCTTCCTGCGTCAACCGCTCGCGGAATTCGCCAACCAGGCGCCCGATGTGCAGCCCGGGGAGCTCGAAACCGCACTGCGCATCGTGCAGACGCTCGAACCCGCGGGCATCGCGGCACGTGACCTCGGGGAATGCCTGTCACTGCAATTGCAGGCGCTGGAGCGCGGCCTGCCGGGTCGCGAGCTGGCCCTGGATATCGTTCAGAACAAGCTGTCGCTTCTGGCGGCACGTGACAACACCCGGCTCCTCGAGGCGCTGGGGTGCTCGGAAGACAGCCTGCGGGCGGCAATGGATCTCATCCGCAGCCTCGACCCGCGCCCGGGATCGAAGGTCGGCTCGTTCGAGCCGCGCGCGATCGTTCCCGATGTCATCGTCCGGAAGGACAAGAAGCGTTGGACCGTGACGGTCAACGCCGCGATCTACCCGCGAATCCGTGTAAACCAACAGTACGCGGATTATTTCCGGCAAGCGCGCGATGGCGAGACGACGCTGCTCGCGCAGCACCTCCAGGAGGCGCGTTGGCTCGTGCGTAATCTCGAGCAGCGCTTCCTGACGATTCAACGTGTCGCCGAAGCGGTCGTCGCGCGGCAGAAGAACTTCTTCGAATACGGCGACCTCGCCATGCGTCCGCTGACATTACGGGAGATCGCCGACGAGCTGAATTTGCACGAGTCGACGGTATCGCGTGC
>DAITMW010000008.1:0-3530 GCA_036834945.1 Steroidobacteraceae bacterium | reverse complement strand
GGGGAGGCGGCACGGGTGGCCGCCTCCTCTTCCGTCTACATCACTCCTGGGCTCTCGTGATCCGGATCCGGTTGTCGATCTCCGTCACTCCCGGACAAGCATCGACCATATCCTCGATGGCGTGTTTCATATGACGGCTCGGAACGACGCCTTCCAGGGTGGCCTTCCCACCCATCACATTGACGGTCACCTCGCTCGAATCGATGTGGTAGGCCCCGTAGAGCCTCTCGGAAATATCCTCCTTCAAACGCTCGTCGGAGCGCTGATAGCCCTTCGGTCCCGGAGGATAGCGGCGCGTCCGGCGCTCGCCGCGAGAGTCCCGCTGTAGTTGATCCTCGTAGCTCATCGCGGACTCGTCCGAGTACTCCCCTTCGAGTGGCTGGTTTTGATAGCGAGAGGAATCGCCATAGGCGTATGCACCACCGGTGAAACCGGGACCACCCCAGCCCGCGGAGCCCGTGCCGTAGTAGTGCACATCCTCACGGCGCCGGAACGGCTCACGCTCGAATTCGTAGGGATCCGGGCGATCTTGATAAGGGTCACGCCGAGGTGTGCGTTGACCGAAGCCGTAGGGGTCCTGCTGCCACGACGGGCGCTCGCGCCAGTAGCCGCGCGGGCCCCCTCCACCATAGCCGCGGGCCGCTTCCCATTCATTCGTGACTCCACGTCCGTGCTCCGACTCCCTCCTCCAAGACTCGTCCCGCTCATTCATAACCCCACCTCATGGCAAGCAAAAACCCACGAGGCGGCCGACATCCGGCCGCCCCGACTCCTCCACCCGATTCCGCAAGGCCCATTCCGCGTCAGCGGCGGTTGGAATGCGCCGTCTCGCTCTCCGCGAAGCGGCCGGCATCGTCCGAGAACACGATCTCCACGCGGCGATTCTGTTGCCGACCCTCGGGCGTGTTGTTGCTGGCAACCGGAAATTCCTTGCCGAGCCCTTCAACCTGGTACCGGCTCGCCGGCACGCCTCGCATCTGCAGCGCATCGGCCACCGCCGCCGCACGCCGCTCCGAAAGCGCCTGGTTATAGGCGGCGGATCCCACGCTATCGGTATAGCCTTCGATCTTCACCCGCGTATTCACGTTGTCCTTGAGCGCCTGCGCGAGGCGATCCAGATCGCGGGTTGCACCAGGTTTCAACGTGGCCTTGCCCGTATCGAACAACACGTCGCTCAACGTCATGACCAGACCGCGATCGGTCTGCTTCGCTTGCAGGTCCATCAACTCCTGACGCGCGCTGGCCAGCTGACTCTGGGCCGCCGCCGCGTTGGTCTTGGCCACCTCCGCCTCAGTCTTCGCGTTCTGTGCCTCACGCTCGCGCGCTTGCAGCTGAATGCGATTACGGTCCTCCTGCGCCTTCGCAATCTGCTGGCGCGCGTGTGCTTCAGCTATGCGCGCCTCGCCGGCCTGTGCATGGCGCAGCGCCAGATAGGCCAGCTGGTTTACCTCCTGCGGGGGCCTCTTCTGCTGAAACGCACCGTCGGCCTGGCTCAGGCTGGCGCGTGCCTGCTCCACATCGTTGGCGGCGGCCTGCTGGGCGAGCGGATCCGCGGTGAGCGCCTGTACTTCCGCCCGAGCCTGCTCGAGCTGGTCATTGCGCTGTGGCGCGCTGGCGCACGCCGCCAACAACAGGGCGGCGAGCCCCGTTACGGTGATTAATTTGTTCACGGCTCACTCCCCCGTTGGGTTTCTTGCTGCAGGGCCTCGTTGGCCTTCATGACATCCTCGGCTGCCTTCTGCTGCTCGGCGGCGTTGCCGCGCGCGACCGCTACGTCGGCGTCGACCTCGGCCCGCTGCGCGGCGGCTCGAGCTTCGTTGTAGTCGCCCTTACCATTGGCTGCATCGGCCTGACTCAACTCATCCTGCGCGCGTTGCAGATCCGCCGCCGCATAGCGCTGGGCCGTCCCGCCCTTCTGTGCCTGCTCGACGACTGTATGAGCCTTGGTCAGCTCATCCGTTGGCTTGGCGCCTTGACTGGCACAGCCCGCGGCCGCCGCGCCTGCGCACGCCGCTGTTGTAATCAATAAGAATCTTCGCACTGACATGACATGCTCCCTACCAACTTCCGTAAGTAACATGTTGACTCGGCGGTGGGTGAAGCCCTATCGGCGCTCCCCGACACGCAGCCCCTGTGGCTGGCCCAATGGGTCGTAGGAACCCGCTGACCTCGTCCGCATGGTGGAGCCGGAGCTGAAGACCTCTTGACTCAGGCTAAGCCTTGGGATGCGGGCTTGTAGGACTTGTCTGACACGAGCTTGGGATGCTTCCGCATCGGTTTGGAACCGTCCCGCCGACTTTGCGGCGCCGAGGCAGCAAGTAACTTGCCCACCACGATATGCGAAATCAGTAACCCACTTTGTGCCCTGGCTGGCGGGGCCTTACCCAAAGGGGAGCAAATGGTGACGGACGACATGGTGGCCCTCGTGCCCCAATTGCATACATTCGCGCGCTCCTTGTGCCGCGACGGCGTACGAGCCGATGACCTGGTACAGGAAGCGCTGATGCGCGCCATCAATAATATCGAGCGCTTCAAGCCCGGCACGAACCTGAAGGCCTGGCTCTTCACCATCGTGCGCAACGAGCACTACTCGCAGCTGCGCCGGCGGAAATTCGAGGCGCATGGTGTGGACACGGACCTGCTGCCCGAGCCGAGCGTCCCGCCCGATCACGATGGCAAGCTCGAATTGCGCGACCTGAACCAGGCGCTCTCGTCGCTTTCACCCGGTCAGCGCACCGCGCTCATCCTGGTGAGCGTGAGTGGCTTCTCCTACGAAGAAGCCGCGGAAATCTGCGGCTGTGCGGTCGGCACCATCAAGAGCCGCGTGGCCCGCGCGCGTGAGACACTCTTGGAGATGCTCGAAGGCCGGCAACCTCTGCCGACAGGTGTTGCCGACGCGGATGACGACGACGAGCAGACGATCACACGCCTTTCACGCGAGTACGCGCACCTATCACGGGGACGAGGACTGCCCGCAGCGCTGGGTGCCTGATCTGACTTAATGATCCTTGGCCCGCCTGCCGTGGAAATGGCAGGCGGGCGAGTTGTTGCGCGGATTCCTCACGGCAGTCTATAAACCCAAGACAACGCCGTGGTGGGAAGCATCCCGCGCCGATGAATCCGCTGACCCAGGTCCTGATCCTTCTCGCAAGCGCCGTCCTTCTCGTGACGCTCGCGCGGCGTATCGGGTTACCCACCACGCTCGCGTACCTCCTGGTTGGCGTCATCCTGGGCCCGCATGCCCTGAATATCGTCTCCGACTCGGGCACGACACGGCAGCTTGCCGACCTCGGTGTGGCGTTTCTGCTGTTTACCCTGGGCTTGGAATTCTCGGCGCCACGGATGATCGCCATGCGCCACGAAGTCTTCGGACTCGGCGCGGCGCAAGTGGGTGCCACAGCCCTCCTGTTCGCCCTCATGGGCCGGGCCATGGGTTTGCCCTGGCTGGTCGCAGTGGTCGTGGGTGGTGCCGTCTCGATGAGCTCCACCGCCATCCTCCTCGCGCAATTGACCGAGCGCTCAGAGCTGAA
>DAITMW010000007.1:0-69692 GCA_036834945.1 Steroidobacteraceae bacterium | reverse complement strand
GACGAGCGCTCGTCTCACGTGACGAACACACGGGTAACCTTTCGAGGCTCCTTCAGACCTGGGCGCTCAGGGCGAGTCCCGGCACGGCAGCGAGGTCGGTGGAGATCTGGCGGCTGACTTTCTGCAACATCGCGAGGCGATCGCGGACCAGCTTCGTCTTGTTGATTCGTCTGGAATGACTCGAGCTGTTGAGTGCCGCCACGACCCGGCCCTGTTGATCCAACACAGGCACCGCGAGTGCGACCACTCCGTAGGCGAGCTCGTCCTCGACGACCGAGTAGCCTGTCTTGTGGCAATCCTCGATGAGCGCGCGCAGCTTCGCCGGATCTGTGACCGTTCGATCGGTGAGTGCCTCGAGCTTCGCCGTCGCGAAGTAGTGCTGTACGCGCTCCGGACCCAAACCCGCCAGCAGGACGCGGCCCGTGGAGGTCGCATGCGCGGGAAAGCGGCTACCGACGTGGGCCTCGAGCCGCAACAATGTGCGCACCGATGCGCGTGCCACGTAGATGATTTCGGTGTCATCCAGTACGCACAATGCGGCGGAGTCGGCGGTCTCACGCGCCAGCTCCTCCAGGTAGGTCTTGGTAAGCTGCTCGATGTTCATCGACTCGAGGTACGCGGCGCCAAGCTCGAGTACCTTGGGCCGTAGAAGAAAGTCGCGCCCGCTGCGCATGACGTAGCCGAGCTCTTCCAGCGTCAGCAGGCAACGCCGGGCGGTGGCCGCCGGCATCGCCGCCGCACGTGCGATATCGCTGAGCGTCAAAGAAGGTTGTTCCCGTGTGAACACCCGGATGACGGCGAGCCCCTTGGCGAGCCCGCCCATGGCTTCCCGACGCTCTGAAGTTGAATGACGGATCTTCATCCGGGAATTTTATTCGATATGCGAAAAGGCGCTGGCGTAAGTCCACGGCCTCACTTGACGGGTCGGGCGCGCGGGTCCACGATGCTTCGTATATCGAATCACATTTCGGTATACGAAAAAAGAGGCTAAGTGAAGATCGGACGACAGGCGCACCGTACCTCGGCCATTTCGGCGTCGAGCCACGACAGGATCGTGGTCCGCGGCCGTGATCTCGCCGGAGAGTTGATCGGTAATATCAACTTCACGGACTACTTCTGGCTGTTGCTCACCGGCTCCGTGCCATCGGCGGCGCAACGGCGGGTTCTGGATGCAACGCTCGTGGCGATCGCGGAGCACGGCCTCGTACCCAGCGTGCAGGCGAGCCGCATGACGCTGGCGGCCGCACCCGAAGCTTTCCAGGGAGCTGTTGCCGCGGGTCTGCTCGGCTGCGGCTCCGTTGTGTTGGGCTCCTCCGAAGCCGCTGGTCGTTTTTTCAACGAGATCGCCACCCGGGTGCAAGGCGGCGAGGAGACTCAGGCAGCGGCTACGGCGGTGATACAGGACTATCGTGCCAAGGGCCGCGCGATTCCCGGTTATGGTCATCCTTTGCACAAGGAGGCCGATCCACGCGCGCATCGCTTGTTCGAAGTAGCGACCGAGGCCGGGTGCGCCGGGCGTCACATGGAGATCGCACGAGTCGTGGAGAAGCTGTTGCCGCAACTCGTGGGCAAGCCGCTTTCCATGAATGTCTCGGGTGCGATCCCGGCGGTATTGCTGGATGCGGGCTATCCGGTCGTGGCTCTCAAAGGGGTGCCGCTGTTGGCCCGCACTGCCGGCCTGATCGCGCACCTGCTCGAGGAGTCGCAACGGCCGATCGGCTTTGTGATGTCGCATGCCGCCGAGCGGGCTATCGACTATGACGGCCCGGTACCGCCGGGATTCGAGGCGAGCCATGACTGAGACGCCGCGGAAAGGCTTCGCCGGCGCCCTGGCCGGCCTGAAAGTCGTGGAGCTGGGTACCTTCATTACCGGGCCGTGCGCCGGGATGATGCTGGCCGATCTCGGCGCCGACGTGATCAAGATCGAAAGTCCCGAGGGCGACCCCTATCGCAGCTACCAGGGGGGCCACTATTCCCCCCACTTCCAGGCCTACAACCGCAACAAGCGCAGTCTCGCGCTCGACCTGAAGAAGAGCGCCGACAAGGAGCTGCTCGATCAGCTCGTCCGTGAGGCGGATGTCTTCATCCAGAACTTCCGTCCCGGGACGGCGGACCGCCTCGGTGCCGGCGTCGAGCGGTTGCGCCAGTTGAATCCGCGCCTGGTGTATTGCTCGATCAGCGGGTTTGGTGCCACGGGCCCGTACGTCGAGCGGCCGAGCTACGACTCCGTTGCCCAGGCGCTGAGCGGCTTTCTGAGCGTGGTCGTCGACCCGGCGAATCCACAGTTCCTGGGGCCGGCGCTGGCGGATGCCATAACCGGAATCTATGCGGCCTACGGCGTGTTGGGCGCGCTCGTGAGACAGGCGCGCCAGGGGGAGGGCGCGCTCGTCGAAGTTTCCATGTTGGAAGCCATGGCGCATTTCGCCGTGGAGCCTTTCGCGGCGTTCTTTGCGCTTGGCGTGGTGCCGCGCTCGAGCGACCGGCCACGCCTCGCGCAGGCTTACATTCTCAAGACGGCCGACGACCGGCTGCTCGCGATTCACCTGTCGTCGCTGGAAAAGTTCTGGACGGGCCTGATCGGGGCGCTCGATGACCCGGCCCTGGCCCAGGACCCACGGTTCAGCACCCGGCTCGCCCGCATCGACAACCATGCCGCGTTGCGTGTCGAGCTGACCGATCGGTTCTCGCGACACAACCTGGCTGATTGGGAGGAGCGCCTCCGCAGCCGGGATGTGCCCTACGCGCCGATCAATTCGATCGAGCAGGTGGTGAAAGATCCGCAGGTGGAGCACCTGGGTCTGATCGTGCCCGTCGAAGGCGCGCATGCCGGAACCCAGGCGGTACGCCCGGCAGTGCAGTTTGCAGGCGAGCGCGCGCAGTGCGTTCGTGCCGCGCCGTTGTTGAATGAGCAGGGTACCGCGATCCGGGCTTCGCTCGGGCGTGGTGATCGATGGCCCAGCGGATGATGAGGATGAGAAAGCTCGAGTAGTGCTGTTGCTGCTTAAAGGGGGGAGTCAACGTGCACACATCAAATGCGGGAAGGTTTGCCACGGCGGTCGTCTTCGTATTGGCAGAGCTCACGACCGGCGTGGCGTTGGCGCAGACAGACGACCTGACGGAAGTCGTCGTCACGGCCCGTAAGCGTGACGAATCGTACAAGGATGTGCCGATCACGGTGAACGTGTTGACGGAGCAGACGATCCAGTCGGCCGGGATCCAGAGTCCCCGGGACTTCATTGCCCTGGTCCCCAACATGACGCTGGTCGAGACGCAGAATGCCGGCAACGCCTTCATCACTGTACGCGGCATTTCCCAGGCGCGTAACAGTGAGCCGTCCGTGGCCGTGCTGGTCGATGGCGTACTCGAGACCAATCCCTACGAGTTCAACCAGGAGCTGTTCGACATCCGCCAGATCGAGGTGCTCAAAGGGCCGCAAGGCGCGTTGTACGGCAGAAACGCGATTGGCGGCGCCATCATCATCCGCACCAAGGACATGGCGGACCAGTTCGAGGGCTCGGCCAAGGTCAGCTATGGCAACGGCCAGTCCGAGCGGGCGCAGGTCGCCGTGAGCGGCCCGATCGACCCGGCGGGAACATTGAAGTATCGCGCTTCGGTCAACATTTACGGCACCAACGGATTTCTCGAGAACGCCTATCTGCGCGACAAGGCGGACCCCGTACGGGATTACTCCGGCCGCCTGCGCCTGTTGTGGAAGCCGCTCGACAGCCTCAGCGCCGACCTGCGGGTCTACGCCGACCGTCTGGAGACGCAGGCTTACTACTTCGTCATCCCGCGCAGTGACGAGGCCAATCCGTTCAGCAGTTTCACGACCCCGCCCGATGCAAACGACACCACCACCCCGATCCGGGTCAACAATGCCGGCGAGGACAATCGCGACATCTTCGACACAGCGCTCAAACTGGACTACGACACCGGGCACGGCACGCTGACCTCGGTAACCGACTATGACCGCACGCGCGAGATCGATACCGGCGATGCCTATGACTTCCGGCCGATCGCCAGCTCTGTCTACAACGCGCTGCTGGGCTTCGACCTGAACCAGAGTCAGTTCATCGACGTGCGCGCCTGGAGCCAGGAATTGCGGTTCACCTCGGTGCCCGTCAATGGTTTCTCGTGGATCGCGGGCGGGTACTTCGTCCACACCGAGCGTTTCATCTCGACCGGTAACATGGTCGATACCGGCGCGGGGGTTTTTCCCGTCTACAAGGAGCCACGTCTCACCGGACCCAACGCGAGTTTCTCATTCCTCTCCGATTCGCAGAACAACAACGCCTGGGCCGTGTTCGGCGATGCGACCTATGATTTGACATCCCAGTGGCAGGTGGACGTAGCGATACGCTACGACGAGGACACACGCAACAACACTACCGATACGCCTCCGGCGTTCCTCGCTCAACTCGGCGATCCGACCGCCTTCACAGGCGAGGTGCGCAAGCACACCTGGAGCAAAGCCCAGCCGAAGGGCACCCTACGCTACAAGCCGTCGGATAACGTGACACTGTACGGGAGCTGGAGCCGGGGATTCCGCAGCGGCGGCTTCAATCAAACCGGTGTCGGGGCCGTGGCGCACGCCAATGGCGTCCTGGGTGTCAACGACCTGTTCGACGCCGAGGTGGCCGATACTTACGAAGTGGGTGCCAAGGGCCAGTTCTTCGAGCGGCGCCTGAGTGCCGATCTGAGCCTCTACCACACGCAATCCCGCAACGGCTATTTTTTCGTGTTCCTGCCGGCCAACTCCACGCAGAACCTCGGTAATCTGAACGCCACCTACAAGGGTGTCGAGCTCGAGCTGTCGGCCAGGCCCACGGAGCACCTCGACGTCTACACGAGCTTCGGCTACACGGGAAGCCGGATCACCGGAATGGAGGATCCTTCGGTGATCGGTAACGAGGCGCCGCTGGTGTCGCGAACGACATTCAACGCCGGCGTGCAATACCGGCAGCCCCTGGTCAACGACCTCACCGCCAGCATCCGCCTGGATTTCCAGAATATCGGTCGTACCTGGTGGGACCCTTACAACGTGACCTCGCGCGACCCGGTGTCATTGCTGGACCTGCGCATCGGACTGCAGGGTGGACAGCGCTGGACGCTCACGGCGTGGTCGAAAAATCTGACCAACACGATCTACAATGCCGAATTCTCTCCGGGCGGGTTCCTCTGGCGAGCCCTCCCGCGGCGTTACGGCGTCGACTTCGATTTTCATTTCTGATCCGGAGTGATTCCCATGGCCACCCCTGCCAAGTTGCCCTCGCGCCTGCACCACACCGCTTATGTGACCAACGACCTGGAGGCCACGCGGAAATTCTACGAGGACGTGATCGGCCTGCCCCTCATTGCCACCTGGTGCGAGGTGGATGAGTTGTTCGGTGCCGAGCGGACCTACTGTCATCTGTTCTTCGGACTCGGAGACGGCGGCGCGCTGGCGTTTTTCAAGTTCGCGAAGCCCGAGGACCAGCAGCTCTTCGGTCCGAAGATGCCCCAGACCCCGTTCCATCACATTGCCCTGAACGTCGACAAGGAGACCCAGGCGGGCATCGAGGGCCGTCTCGAGGCCGCGGGTTACAAGCCCCCGGCGACTTTCGTGCTCGAGCACGGGTATTGCCGTTCCGTGTACGTGACGGACCCGAACGGGATGATTGTCGAGTTCACGTTGGACCATCCGCAGGCGGACAGGATCAACGCCACCCGGCGCGCCAATGCGCATGCGGACCTGCGCCGCTGGATGGCCGGAGACCACACTTCGAACAACACCTATCGTTGAGCGCCGGGAGCAAGGCATGCGACACAGTGTCGATCGGATTCTGACGAGCCATGTTGGTAGTCTGCCGCGATCCCAGGCTGTTACGGAGGTGCTCTTCGCGCGCGCGGCCGGGAAGCCGGAACCCGCGGGTGGAGATGGCATCATGACCCACGCGGTGGCCGATGTGGTCGAGCGGCAGGTCGGAATCGGACTGGACGTCGTCAGCGACGGTGAAACCAGCAAGATCAGCTACGCCACGTACATTTCCGAGCGCCTCACTGGGTTCGACGGCGATACCCCGCGTGAGCCCGGGCAGGACCTGGTCGAGTATCCGAGCCTGTTGACGAAGTTGGCGGAGCGGGGCGCGACGGCGAAGTACCGCCGGCCGCGCTGCGTCGGCGAGATCGGGGTCAAGAGTCTCGAGCCGCTGCGCAAGGACCTGGCGAACATGCGGGCGGCTGTCGATGCAAGTCGGCCCGTCGAGGGGTTCCTGAACGCCGCCTCACCCGGCGTCGTCGCACTGTTCCAACCGAACGATTTCTACAAGAGCCAGGACGCCTACCTGGAAGCACTCGCGGAAGGCATGCGCGTCGAGTACGAAGCCATCGTCGCGGCGGGCTTCCTGTTGCAGATCGATGCACCGGACCTGGCGATGGGCCGCCACACGATGTACCGCAATCGCACGGTCGATGAGTTTCTCGAGCTGGCCGCGATGCACATCGAAGTCCTGAACCACGCGTTGCGCAACATCCCGGGCGACAAGGTCCGGATGCACGTGTGTTGGGGGAACTACGAAGGACCTCATCATCACGATGTTCCACTGGCGCAGCTCCTGCCGGTGGTCGTGCAGGCCAAACCGCAGGCCCTGTTGTTCGAAGCCGCGAATCCCCGGCATGCGCACGAGTGGACGGTGTTCCGGGATACGGATGTGCCGGAGGACAAGATTCTCATTCCCGGCGTGTTGAGTACGACGACCAACTACATCGAGCATCCCCTGTTGGTTGCCGAGCGGCTCGAGCGTTTCGCCGACGTGGTCGGTCGCGAGCGGGTGATCGCAGGTACGGATTGTGGCTTTGGCACCTTTGGCGGCTTCGGCCCGGTGGAGCCCGAGATCGCCTATCGGAAGCTGGCCTCGCTCGTCGAAGGCGCGCAGATCGCGAGCTCGCGGCTGTGGGCCGCCTGAGCAACGGCGTAGCCTCGACTGCCGGTCGGGAACCTGCGCAGCTCCGGCGCGTTCTGGCTGATAAATAGCCGAAGCTTCGGAGGTATCCCATGGGAATCGCGATCGGGCTGCGCCCCTGGTTGGGCGTGGCGCTATTGGCGTCCTCGGCGGCTGCGATGGGCCAGAACGCCATGACCACCGAGCCGGCCGATCTGTACGCCGGCCCCGATGACTCCTATCCGGTCGTGGCGCAACTCGATCCCAACTCACCCATACAGGTGTTCGGTTGCCTGGATGATTGGAGTTGGTGTGATGTGGGTGCCGGGGATCTTCGTGGCTGGATGTATTCACCCGACATCACCTACGCGTACGAGGGCGGCTACGTTCCCCTGTATTCGTACGCTCCGAGCCTGGGGATAGCGATCGTGCCGTTCTCGCTCGATGTCTACTGGGGCCGCTACTACCATGGTCGGCCCTGGTACTCACAGCGGGAGGAGTGGGCGCACCGGAGCATTCATCACCGCCTGCCTCCTGGGCCACGGCCCCATGCCGGTCCGCCGCCGCGACCCGAGCATCGCGAGGGCCCGCAGTTCAGGTCGGGTGGTCCCGACCATCACGCGCCGGGTCCTGACCATCACGAGGATGAGCATCGCAATATGTTGAATCATCCGGAGCCGCGGCCCGGAGAGGCGCCGGCCCACGCCGGTGCTCGTATAGCTCCTCCGCATGAGCAGCCGCACGAACAGCCGCATGCGTCCCCGCATGCAGCGCCCCACGAGGAGCATGCGCATCCGCCCCACGAAGAGCGTCCGCGGGATGCGCGTCCGCACGAAGATCACCCGCACTGATACATTTCGCAGCAAAGCCGCAGAGCTCCAGCTACCATCCCCCGCGGCTCGGGTGCGACGCGTGCGTCGCGTAAATGGAGGGAGTCTCATGAAAGGTCTGATGAGGCATGCGCTTTGGGTTGTGGTCGCGGGCGTGACCGGTTGCGCATCGGAGCCGCCGGCGATGTCAGGCGACATCTGCGGCCAGATCGCCCATTTCGCCAATTCACCCGCGAACGATCACATCGTGCACTGGGTGGAGTACACGGCCGATCGGAAGTGCGCGAGCGACAACTCCGAGCAGGGACAGCGGTTGTGCCAGTTTCTGACAACCACAGCGTCACCGGATATTGACAGACAGAATGCGCTCGCCTGTCTGCGCGACACGATGGTCGATCGATACACTGAGGGCCAGGTTACGACCGTGAGATACACGGCTCGGCTGGCACAGCAGACCGACCGCAAGGTCATGGTACGCGTGGAGTACCCGGCGGATACCGAGGTGAAGTCCTCATTGAAGATTTTAGCCGTGAGAGAGGCGCCCCGCTGGCTCCGAGAGGTCAGGGCTCCCTGACCTCTCCGCTTCTCCCGGCTTACTGCAGGCTCACGCACGATCCGTAGACGTTCAACGAGCCGAGCACCGAGGCCAGCTGGCCGAGGTCGATCTCGACGGCGTTGAACGGCTTGCTGGTCTTGAAGCCCACGAACCCTTCGTTCGGATTCACCTGCAAGGCATCATGTTCTCTTCCCGGTCCCCCGGGAAAGGCGACGACGTTGCGCACGATGTTAGAAGTTAGGTAGTTGTCACCTTATCGGAGCGGGTCACACTCCATCGCAGCGCACGATGAAGCTGTGTCACAGGAATGGGATGCTGCGGGAGCGATGGGTCCTTGGGCCCCCGCCCGATTCAGGCTGCCGGCTCCATCCCGAAAGGCAATGTGCGGATGCGACGGCCGCTGGCCGCGAAGATAGCGTTCGCGACAGCCGGAGAGACGATGGCGGTGCCCGCTTCACCGATTCCGCCGGGGGCCTCGGCACTGGGAACAATGTGCGTCTCGACCATCGGGGCTTCATTGATCCGGATCGGCCGGTAATCGTGGAAGTTGCTCTGCTCCACGCGACCTCCGCGCAGCGTGATCGAGCCGTAAAGCGCGGCGGTCAGTCCGAACAACGAGCCGCCTTCCATCTGGGCCGCTATGGTGTTCGGGTTTACAACCATGCCGCAATCGACCGCGGTGACCAGGCGACGCACACGTAGCGCGTTTTTCCCGTCGATCTCGACTTCGGCGACCTGGGCCAGGTAGCTGCCGAAGGCAAATTGCAGGGAGATGCCGCGGCCGTGTCCCTTGGGAAGCGGTTTACCCCAGCCAGACTTTTCCGCGGCCAGCAGGAGCACTTTCAGCGCACGGGGGTTGTGAGCCAGCAGGGGCTTGCGGAATTCGACCGGGTCCCTCTTCGCAGCATGAGCGAGGGAGTCCATGAAGGTTTCCACGACGAAGACGTTGTGGGTGGGTCCTACGCCGCGCCAGAACGCTGTCGGGATACCGGGCGGCTCCACACGGACATAGTCGACGTGGATGTTCGGGAAAGCGTACGGCGGTTGCGCGGCTCCCTCGATGGCATCGAAGTCCACGCCGTTCGTAAACAGTGGTGGCAGATATCGTGCGACGATTGAAGGGCCGGCCACGCGGTGTGTCCATGCAACCGGGTTGCCCTTGGCATCGAGCGCTGCGGACAACCGGTCGACATAGTAGGGACGATACATGTCGTGTTGGATGTCTTCCTCTCGCGTCCACATCACCTTGACCGGTCCGTCGACGTGCTGCGCTATGCGGGTCGCGAGAACGCTGCCGTCAGCCTCGAGCCGCCGTCCGAAACCTCCGCCCACCAGATGATTGTGGATCTGGATGGACTCACGCGGGAGACCGGTCAGCCTCGCTACCAGGTCTTGTGTGAGCGTCGGTGCCTGGGTCCCAACCCAGATATCGCAACCATCCTTGCGGACATGGACCGTGCAATTCATCGGCTCCATCGTTGCGTGCGCGAGAAAAGGTGCGTGATAGATCGCATCGAAGCGCTGATGGGCGCTCGCCAGAGCACGCTGTGCATCTCCTTCGTTGCGTGCGACGACGCCCGGGTGCTTGGACGCCTCTTCGAGTTGCCGGATGACATCGGCGCTGGTGACGTTTGCGTTGGGCCCGTTGTCCCACTGGATCGCGGCCGCTTCCAGTCCTTTCTTCGCCGCGGCCATATGATCGGCTACTACGGCAACCACGTTGTCCAGGCGCACCACCTGATGCACACCATTCACTGCGAGCGCCGCCGACTCGTTTACGGATTTGACCTTTCCTCCGAAGGCAGGCGATTGGGCGAGAGTGGCGACCCGCATGCCCGGCATACGCACGTCGATGCCGAATTTCGCCGTGCCGTTGGTCTTAGCCGGCGTGTCGAGGCGGTGGGCCGGCGAGCCGATGAGCTTGAAATTGTGCGGATCTTTCAAGGGCACTTTGTCCGCCGCCGGCACTGGTAGTGTCGCCGCGGTCTCGACGAGTTGCCCATAACTCGAGCTGCGATTGGTACCTGCCTCAAAGACCCGGCCGCCTCGCGCGTAACAACGGCCGGGCTCGATCTGCCACTGTTTGGCCGCGGCCGCGATCATCAGTATGCGTCCGACAGCGCCCGCCTGGCGCATGGGGGTCCAGAACGCTCTGATGGAGGAGGACAACCCCGTGCTTTGCACGTGGAGAATCGCATTCGCATACAGGGCATCGTTCGCCGGTGCATGCTCCAGGCGGACCTGCTCCAGAGGGACTTCCAACTCTTCGGCCAGGAGCATCGGCAACGATGTGTAGGTTCCCTGGCCCATCTCGACCATGGGCATCACCAGCGTCACGCTGCCTTGCCGATCGATACGGATGAAGGCGTTGGGCGCGAAAACCTGCTCCACACCATCAGACGCCCGCGCCGGCCGCAGGGCCAACGGAACAGACAGGGACAGCAACAATCCGCCGGTCGCCGCGGCGCCCACTTGCAGAAATTCGCGTCGTCCCGTCATGATTGAGTCTTCCCGGCCCCCTTGGCCGCATGATGGATCGCAGCGCGGATGCGTTGGTAAGTGCCGCAGCGACACACGTTGCCGGACATCGCCGCATCGATGTCGGCATCTGTCGGCCGTGGTGTTTTGACCAACAGGGCGGCTGCCGACATGATCTGGCCGGACTGACAATAGCCGCACTGCACGACATCGAGCTCCTGCCAGGAGCGCTGCAGCGAGCGCCCCACTGGCTGCTCGCTGATGGCTTCGATCGTCGTGATGGGCTTGCCGACAGCTGCGCTCACCGGCATGACGCAGGAGCGCACCGCGGCGCCGTCCAGGTGGACCGTGCAGGCGCCACATAGGGCCATGCCGCAGCCGAACTTCGTGCCCGTCATGCCCAGCACGTCGCGCAACACCCACAGCAGGGGAGTGTCGGCGTCAACGTCGACCTGGTGAGTGGTCCCGTTGATATTCAAGGAAAAGGGCATTCGCGGACTCCCCGAAGGTGTAGGTCAAGGGGAATAGTCCGCCGAAGCTGCCTGCGGCGTCTTTCGCCAGATTGCCCTCGAATAGCACGAAGTTGCTATTGGGAACGGTCCCGGCGACGCCGAAACTCTGTTGGCGTGATTCCCGTGTGGCGCCGGAAGGCGTTGGCGAAATGGGCGGGGTTGTCGTAGCCGCAGCGGAAAGCGACTTCCGTGATGGAGTCACCGTCCTGCCCCAACAGCAACTGGGCGCGTTCCATGCGCAAGCGCGTCAGCCGCTTGATCGGGGTTTCGCCGTAGGTGCTCTTGAACAGACGGAGCGTATGAAATCGACTCAAGCCGATGACGTCCGCGATGCGCTGGAGTGTCAGTGGGGACTCCAGGTTCGCCCGCATGAAGTCATCTGCCCGGCGCAGACGTTCTGCGTGAACGTTTCTCTCTGGTGGCGCCGGCATACCGGCATAGCGCACGAGGAGGTGCGTGATCATGAGCTCACGAGCCGCCTGCGCATATAAATCGGGTACGCCGTCGCGCATCGCATCCGCGAGGCTCGACATGACGGCCTGGAGGAGGGGATCGGACTGGAAGCAGCCCGTGGGCAGCCGAAATTTCGTCAATTCCTTGCCGGAGAGCTCACGGGCGCTATGCACCAGGGCTTCGCCAGGCAAATGCAGCTGCAGCGTGCTGTGAGGCGTCTCGCTCCGCCAGCGTAGCGTCTTCTCCTCACCCGGCGCGGTCATCCCAATGACTCCGGGACGTTGGTGGCTGCGTCGCCAGCCACCGGGTCTGCGTACCTCCAGATCACAGCTTCCTGCCGTCACCAACACGATGAGCTGGTCGGCAGTGGCGGCCGTGCGAATCTCCTGAACTTCGGGCGGATCGGTATATCCACGTAATAGCAACGAGGTCCAGCCGGCCTCGCGGCTGCACGAGGTCATCCGCGCCTTGAGATATTGGTGGGCGTTGGTGCTCGAGATCAGGCGCGGCACAAGAGTTCCAACTTGGCTCTGACGACACGCGCGACGGCATCGACAGGGCCTCGGAGCAGCTTGTAGGGCACGACCTCGTCGGGGTGACTGGCCAACGCCTCCGCGAGCGACTGCCGCCAGGCGAGACGCAACTCGGTATTGATGTGCACGATGGTAATGCCCGCCTCGACGGCCTTTACAAGGTCACTCTCGTCGGTGCGGGATCCGCCATGCAGAGTGAGAGGAATGCCGGTCGCCGTCGCAATGGCGCGGATGACGTCGATGTTGAGCCGCTTGTCCTGCGAGCCGTCCAGCATCTGCCGCAACACGCCGTGGAAATTGCCGACGGCGGGGGCGAGAACGTCGATGCCCGTGGCTCGTACGAATTCGGTCGCTTCCGCCGGTGTGGTGAACTGATATTCGGTGACCGCCGCCTGGTGAATTTCTGAGCCGCTGCCGATGTTGCCGATCTCGCCTTCGACAATGAAGTCCGGGTTGACGGCTTTCAGGGCCTCGACCGCCTCTTTCGTGCGCCGGATGTTCTCCTCCAGCGGCAACTCCGACAGGTCGAATACGACGGAGTCGAACCCAGCGCGCGCCGCCTCGAGAGCCTTCGGCAACGAATGAGTGTGGTCCGCGTTCAGGTAGACCGGGAATGGACATGCGTCGCGCAGCGAGCGGACGAGCGCTGCCAGCTGTTTGGTTCCGAGAAACTCGCGCTCACCCTCGGAGGCTCCGACGATGACGGGGACATTCAACTCGTTCGCGCCGGCCAACACGCCCTTGAGCAACACCAGGTCGCTGACATTGAAGTGTCCAACGGCGCGACGCGCGGCTCGCGCCTGCGCGAGCACCTGGGCCAACGGCTTGCGGGATGAAAGATCAGCCACGGCCATACCATTCGAGCACCGCGCGCAGGTCATCGACCGGCGGCATTACTTGTGTCCGGGTGACAGGCGCGACGAACCGGTAGCCATGGCCGGTGATGTTCTCGATGTAGCGGATGCCGAAGCGACCATCACCGAGTGCCTTGCGCAGGGCCGCCACGTGCACCCGCAAGGTGCCCTCGGCGACGATCATGTCGGGCCAGATGCGTTGCATCAGGACTTTCTTCGAGATGAGTTTCCCTGGCTGCTCCACCAGCACCACGAGGGTTTCGAGTGCCCGGCTGCCGAGGCGTACCCGCTCGTTTCCCTGCAGCAGGAGCCGCTGTGGCAGCAGGAGGCGGAAGGCTCCGAAGGTGATCGCATGCTCGGTAGGGACGGGGAGTGGGGATGATGTGCTGTGAATGTCCTGCATCGTGACCTGCTGGTCCGTACTGACGGGTCCGGTCGCTGCGCGTCGGGCGCAGCTGTTGAGAATGACTCCCTATATAGGGGCGCGTCTGTATCAAATCAATCATTCAATTGTTCAATCATTCCGGCCCTGCATCTCTTAACAGCTGTGGCGCCCGGGATACCGCTGCCGCAACGGGCTTGATTGCCCGGAAAAAAACGCGGTTGTATCCTCGTTAGGTGAAGTGTCACATCCCGGTCATCATTCTCGCCCTGCTCACACTGCTCTGCGCCGGCAAGGCCTGGAGTCTCGATCCCCACAAGCCGCTCGCTGACTTCCTGCATCGTGAGTGGCTCACGCACGACGGTGCTCCTGCCGACGGTATCACCGACCTGGCCCAGACCACCGACGGGTATATCTGGGTGGTCGGCAGGAGCGGCAATCTCTACCGGTTCGACGGGTTGAGCTTCGAGCGCATGGAAATACCCGCCAACCCGGGCCTCGCATCGACCTCGGTGTTCTCGCTGTTGGCGCCTGCCTCCGGTGGTTTGTGGCTGGGATTGACTTTCGGTGGGGCTGTGTTGCTCAAGGACGGCCACATCACCGTCTACGGCGAGCGGGACGGTCTGCCGCCGGGCACTGTCCGAAGTATGCAACAGGATGCCGAGGGTCACGTGTGGTTGGCAACGACGGGAGGGCTGGTGCACCAGACCCCTGCCGGGTGGAAAATATTCAGGCGCGAATCCAGTGGCGCGAACACCGCCGTGCAGTCGATGATGTTCGATAGTCAGGGAACCCTCTGGCTCGGTTACACGGGGGAGGCGGCCTGGCTGGCCAAAGGGAGCACGGAGCCGCGAAAAATCACGGCCCCTGTTGAAGGTCGCGTGTTTTTCTCGGAGTCGCCGGACGGCACGGTCTGGATGCTCGATCGATGCGGCAAGCGGATGCGTGCGGTGCGCCGCAATGTGGGCGGAGCCGGTCAAGGCCGCGGGGACACCGACGTGTTCGATCGAGACGGCACCTTCTGGGCTGGAGACTGCGAGGGCAAGCTCTACCGGATCACAAATTTCGCGGCCATAGCCTCACGGGACGTGATCGAATTCGGGGAGCTGCCCGCTTCGATCGCGGAGGCGCGCGATTTTGCGCTGTTCGTCAAGCTCATCGAGGACCGTGAAGGCAACATCTGGGGCGGCGGGGGCGTGAGTCTGCACCGTTTTGTCGACTCCAACATGGTGATCGCGGCGACAGTGCCCGACAATCAGGAGGCGGGAATCGCGCCCGCGCCCAATGGGTCCGTGTGGGTCTCATTCAACCTCAGCAGTCACAATTCCAAGGCCTTGCTCTCCTTGGTTCATGACCGCGACCTGCACCCGGTGGGTCCGGCGGGCAACTTCATGGCGCTGCTCGCCGCTGACGATGGCACTTACTGGTTCGCGGACCAGGATGTGATCCTGCGCCTCTCGTCCGGACGTTTCGCTCCCATTCCGCGGCCACCGGGCACGGAGGACGCCGATATCCAGGCCATGGCGATGGATTCGGCCGGTGCGCTGTGGGTGTCGATCGTTCGCAGGGGAGTGTTTGTTTACAAGGAGGGCAAGTGGCTATCCAACGGAGGGCTCGACCTGCCAGCGGTGCCCGCGTTGTCGTTGGCGTCGGATTCGCACGGCCGCATCTGGCTCGGCTATGCCGATGGCGCGCTTGCTGTCGTTGCTGACGGGCAGGCGCGCCAGTTTCGGACCCAGCAGGGCCCGCATCTGGGTGCCGTGACGGCGTTGTATGGTCGCCGGGGACACCAGTGGATCGGCGGTGAATTCGGGCTGAGTTGGTTCGATGGAGGACGCTTTCACGCGGTAAACTTTGATTCACCCCGGCTGACGAAGATCACGGGGATCGTCGAGACGGCCGCGGGCGATCTCTGGATGAGCTCCGGCTCCGGCGTCGTGCACATTCCAGCATCGCAGGTGCGTCGCATCCTGGATGGATATGCCGATGCCGTACAGGGTGAGACCTTCAACGCCCTGGATGGCTTCGAAGGCCTGGCTGCGAGCATCCGCCCGCATCCTACCGTGGTTGAAGGGACCGACGGGCGCATCTGGTTCACCAGCAATGTCGGGGTCTTCTTTGTCGATCCATCACACCCGAGGCGCAGCCTGGTAGCGCCGCTCGTGCACATCCAGTCGATTCATACCGGCGATCGCACCTACCTGCCGGCGGAAAGTCTGACTCTCCCCAAG
This sequence comes from Steroidobacteraceae bacterium, assembly GCA_036834945.1. Taxonomy (GTDB): domain Bacteria; phylum Pseudomonadota; class Gammaproteobacteria; order Steroidobacterales; family Steroidobacteraceae; genus 13-2-20CM-66-19. Next base: position 53,943 of record DAITMW010000007.1, on the reverse strand, counting down.
CTCACGACGGCGCTGCGTATCAGGTATGTCGCGCTCAGCCTCAAGGCACCGGAAAAGGTCCACTATCGGTACCGGCTCGGGGGCGCCAGCGCCGGTTGGGTGGACGGCCAGTCCAGCCGCGAGGCCTTTCTGACCGATCTGCGACCGGGGACTTATCAGTTCGAGGTCATCGCCGCCAATGGGGACGGCGTCTGGAGCAAGCAGGCGGCGCAGCTGGTTTTTGTAATTCCTCCGGCCTTCACACAGACGCCGTGGTTCGTGTTGGTCTGTCTGCTCGCCGCCGCGTTGGTGATCTGGCTGGCTTTTCGCTTGCGCGAGCGACAGGTTGCGGCCCTGACGCGCAGCCGTCTCGAGGAGCGAATGAACGAGCGCGAGCGTATCGCGCGGGACTTGCACGATACCCTGCTGCAGGGTGTACAGGGTGTCGTATTCAAGATCCATGCGGTGACCGAGCGTCTGCCCGCGTCGGAGCCGGTGCGAGCCGCCATCCGCCAGGCGTTGGATCGTGCCGAGGATGTGATCAGGGAGGCACGTGACCGTGTCTCGGGTCTACGTGGCTCGCGTGATAGCGCCGACCTGGTGACTGCCCTGACGAGCGCTGCCAACACGCTGGCGGCCGAGCACAACGTGAAGTTCCAGTCGTTGGTCCGGGGCCAGGCGATCCCTCTGCATCCGGTGGTTGCCGATGAATCACTGTTACTGGCCACGGAAGCGTTGACGAACGCTTTTCGGCACGCGAATGCGGTCCACGTGGAACTCGAGATCATCTATCAACACGACGAGTTCGGAATCTGTGTCCGCGACGATGGCGTGGGGATCGACGAGCACATTCTCTGGCGCGGCAGTGAGGGTAACCATTTCGGCCTGGTGGGCATGCGTGAGCGGGCCCGGAGAATGCGGGCGCGCCTGGATATCTGGACGCGACGCGGGGCCGGCACTGAAGTTGACTTGAGGATATCCGGAGGGATTGCCTACGCCGTCAAGGACGCAACGAGGCGGCGGCCGCAATTGTCGGGCGATCATTCACGGTGAGCCTCCAAGGTCACCCGTCTACGGCCATACAGGCGGCAGTCGAAGGACCAGGCACCGGGGCCCAACAGCGCCAGGCTCAGAGAGATGCCAGCGTAGATGGCGTGCGTGCCTGCGCCCGGACCGGCAAGGACGGCCAGGAAGACTTCGGTCAGGCAGCAGACCGTCGCGGCCACGGGCGTCCACAAGCCGACCAACAGCAAGCCGCCGCTCAGGGCCTGGACGAGCACGAGGAGGGGTGGCAACGGCCCATCCGACATCACGGCCGTGAGAAGCGTCACCCGCAGCAACAATAGTCCCAGGCCTGGGAGCGAGTTCGGGAAAATCGTGAATAGGCGTTGCACGGCAAGCAGCATAGGACAACCGCCAGCGCGCGGCGCATTCCGTTCGAGTTGATCGGTTCCCCCCCGTTTAGAGGGGTTCGAGGATGCCGCGTTGCGTCCCTATGGTGACCGCGTGTGTGCGGTCCTTGGCGTCGAGCTTGGCCAGGATGTTCTTGACGTGTCCCTTGACGGTATCCTCGTTGATCGAGAGCGCCGCGCCGACCGATTTGTTGGAATTGCCCTGGGCGATCAGGCGCAGGACTTCGACCTCGCGTTGCGTCAGTGCGGAGTCCGTCATGTGACGGGCCATCGATTCCGCCACCTCGGCCTGCACGCGCTTGTGGCCTGCATGCACGGCCCGTATCAGGTCCGGCAAGTCGTTGCGGACCTGGCTTTTCAACACATACGCGCGCGCGCCGGCACGTAAAGCGCGTTGCGCGAGCACATCACCGCCGTAAGTCGTGAGTACGATGATCCGGGCGTCGGGAAATGACGCGCGGATGGTGTTAATGGCGTCGATGCCGCTCATGTCGGGCATCTGCAGGTCCATCAGGGTGACGTCAGGTTGCACCGCTTTGAACTGCAGCACGGCTTCGCGTCCGGTGGCCGCCTCGGCAACCAACTCGAGGTCCGGTTGGCTCGAAATGATGCCGGTGATGCCTTCCCGCATCAGGGGATGATCATCCACCGCCAGGATTCGAATGCGTTGGGACTCACTCACCGGGTCGTCGCGCCATTTTCATGTACCGGGCACATTGTCACGCACTCCGGCCCGGAAGGCCATGGTGGGGCGGCTCTTGCGCGGCGCCACACGCCGGGCGACTCGCCGCAGAAGCGTCGGAACACACGGCCGAAGTGCGCCTGGTCGGCGAAGCCGCTCGCGAGAGCGATGTCGCCCAGGCATCGATCCGTGGCCAACATCAAGCCCTGGGCATGCTCCAGGCGGCGCAAAGTGACGAAAACGTGCGGCGAGCGGCCGACTGTCTGCCGAAAGGCGCGGGCGAAGTGCGACACGCTCAGCTTGATCACTCGAGCGAGCACCTCGAGCAGCAGCGGGTCAGTCAAATGGGTGTCGATGTACTCTCGGACTTTGTGGACCTGCCAGGCTGCGAGGCCACCACGGAACAGACCAGGTCTCGTTCCTTGAGGTGAGCCCACGAGCCGGCCGGTGTCAACCGGCCCGGGCAGCACGGGTTGCACCTGATTCATGGTCGTCTCCAGCGGGGGTGAGCCAGGCTGAAGTTAGCTCAAGCTCACCACCGCCCTCGACCTGATTTCGAAGCGAGAACGGGTACCCCTTTAGGGTGACTCCCGCTGGACGAAATCTTTAGGGAACCACGGCGATGCATTCCACTTCGGTGCGCGCGTTGTAGGCCAGGCCGCTCGCGGCCAGGGCACTGCGTGCCGGGTAGTGCCTTTTGAAGAAGCCCTTGTAGACCTCATTGAATGCGGGCCAGTCCTTGATATCGGCCAGGAACACTGTGCACTTCACGACGTTATCCAGTGAGCTGCCGTGCTGTTCCAGTGTCGCCTTGATGTTCTCCATCGCCTGGCGCGCCTCGCCCTGGATGCCGCCGGGGGCGAGTGTCATGGTCTTTGCTCCGGGAACGGCGCCGATCTGACCTGACAGGTACAGGGTGTTGCCGACTCGTACCGCCGGTGAGAAAGGCAGCGCTCCGCCGCCACCGTAGTACTCGACGTCGGCGGCCTTTTTGCCTGTTGCCGGCGGATCCGCCGCCACGGCCAGGCCGCCTGCGACGACGATTGCTCCCAACACGACCGTGGCGGTCAATGCTCGATTCTTCATCTTATGGTCCTTTTTGAAACTAAAATGGGCGTCATATTCTGCCTGGCGGAGGATATCTCATGCATCACTCGCGCTTGTGTGCCGTTCTCATCGACTGTAATACCGCAGACATCGACGCAGCCGCGCGCTTCTGGAGTCAGGCATTGGGAAGGGCGGTGGATCCCGATCATCCCGGAACACGCGGGAACTATCGCATGCTCGAGACACCACCAGACGAGCCCCTCGTGCAGCTCCAGCGCGTGGGCCACGAGAGCCGGGTTCATATCGACATCGAGACCGATGATATTCCCGCGGAGGTCGCGCGCCTCGAGAAGTTAGGTGCGACAGTGGCGGCACGGCTGGAGCGTTGGGTGGTGATGCAGGCACCAAGCGGACAACGCTTCTGCGTTGTCCGGGTGCAGCGTCCGGGGTTCCCCAAGAACGCCAATAGATGGGAGTAGGGCTCGTTAGTGTCCCGCGACGGACGCGGCGATCACTGAGGCGATAACACCTGTTGCGACGGCGGCGAGTACGTAGTTGCCGTCTACCTCGCGCCACTCGTAGCCGCGCGGCGGCTGGTGGAGATGGTGCTCGTGCCAGTCGATGTGCTCGCCACGTGCCCAATCTTCCTTGTGCATGTGTGCGCCTTTCCTCCAGTCCTCATGGCGAACATAGGCGTGGTTGTCGTGATGGTCGTCGTGACCGTGATCACGATCATGGTCGTCGGCGAAGGCGCTCATATTGGCGCTCGCCAGCGCGATTGCCAAGAACAGTGAAGTAATCTGAACCGGTTTCATGAATCCTCCAAACGCATTGTAACTGACCGTTAACAGACGCCTTCTGTCGAAAGCGCCGATCAGTGGCGCAGGATCCTAACAGAACGTCATGAATGCCAGCGGAACGAGGCTCGCCCCGTAGCAATACGGCGACGGGGATTTTATCGGTCGCCTTGGTGTTGCTTTACGCCTGGGATTGCCCTGGTGTCGGCTGCGCGGGCGCGGCTGGTTGCGCCGGCACCGGCTGATGTTGGAGCTGCTGGCGTTGTTGCTCCCGCTGTTGCTGTTGTTTCTTCTTCGCCAGATGATGCCCGATCACACACCCGGCGGCGGCGCCGACGACGGCATGATGTCCGGCAACGTGACCCGCCACTGCGCCAACAGCGGCGCCCTTGATACAACCCTTCGCCGCCGCGGCTTGGGAGCCGATCAGCAATGCGACGCCCAACAGCGATACGGCGAGCAGATGCAGCTTCGAGTTGCCCTTGCGTGACATACGATCGCGTGACATACGATCACTCCTGGTGCGCGGCTTGCGCGGCGGGTGTGACTTTACTCCCGGGGCCGTCCATGCGCAGCACCCTGTCGGCGGAGCGACTTGACTTCAGCGACCCATCAGGGCGACCTTCACCGCCGGAAACCGGAAACCCACAATCTGCTGCCCCGAGACGCGTATGTGCCGGAATATACGGACACTTTTCAATTTCGAGCCCCCGGCGACCGAAGCGGAGATCCGTGCCGCCTCCTTGCAGTTCGTGCGCAAGCTGAGCGGCTTCAACGCGCCCTCCAAGGGCAATCAGGCCGCTTTCGACCGTGCCATCGATGAGGTAGCCGCGGCGGCCACGACCCTCATACGCTCCCTGGTCACGACCGCCGAGCCCCGCGACCGTGAGGTGGAGGCTGAGCGCGCCCGCGCCAGGTCGAAACTGAGATTCGCACCGCTCAAATGACCGCTCCGGAAGCCTTGGCCCGGGCGGGTCGTCAGCTCTTACGGCCGACACTCGTTGAGAACGGCCTGGAGCGCCGCCAGGTCGGCGGGCTTGGTCACGTGCCGGTCGAAACCCGCTTCCTTCGAGCGGCGCCGATGCTCCTCGTGACCCCACCCTGACAGGGCCACGAGGAGCAGGTTCTTGCCCCACGGTTGGCCGCGCATGCGGCGCGCAACCTCGTACCCGTCCATCTCCGGCATTGCCAGGTCCAGCAGCACGATGTTGGGATGTAGCTCTGGAGCAGCCTGGAGAGCCTCGGCTCCACTGCACACCGTGTGCACCTCGCGCTCTCCGAGCGATTTCATGAGCATGCACAGTGTTTCCGCCGCATCGACGTTGTCGTCGACGATCAGGATCCGATGCTCGCCGTTGAATTTCAGCGGGACCGCTTGGTGCGCGCGTTGCTCCAGCACTTCGGCGCGCCGCGCGAGCGGCAGTCGGAGCTTGAATTCGCTGCCCAGACCCTTGCCTGGACTCGTGACGGTCAATGTTCCTTTGTGCAACTCGACGAGTGTCTTGGCCAGGGTCAAACCAATGCCGAGACCGGCGCCGGGCCCTGGGCGTGTGTTGGTGCCTTGGTAGAACATCTCGAACACGTGCGTGAGAGTGTCTGGCGGGATACCTTCCCCATTGTCTTTGACTGACAGCACGGCGGTGTCACCGTCGCGAGCCAGGGTTACGACAATACTCCCAGGAGCAGGAGTGTATCTCACCGCATTACTCAGCAGATTCGACAGCACCTGCGTGAGTCGAGCCGCATCGCCCTCGACCAGCAACGGCTCGTCCGTGACGTTGACACTGAGCGTGTGACCCGCCTCATCGATAGAGGGTCTGACGCTGGAGGTGGCGTCTTCCACAACCTCACTCAGGCCGATGATCGAAGTGTGCAGACGCAGTTTCCCTCCGCTGATGCGTGACACTTCCAGAAGGTCGTCGACGAGGCGGACGAGTTGCCTGGTCTGGCGACCCATGGTGGCTGCGATCCGCTCGACGGTGTGCCGATCGCCGGTCGCCGCCTTGAGCACCTCGACCCCCGAGCTGATGGGGGCGAGCGGGTTGCGCAACTCGTGGGCGAGCACGGCCAGGAACTCGTCCTTGTAGCGACTCGCATCACGGAGCGCCTGCTCCGCGTGTTTACGCTCGGTGATGTCGATGAGGGTCAGGACAACCCCCTCCACATTACCCGCTTCGGTCCGGTAGGGCAGGATCCGGCTCAAATACCAACGTCCCGCCGCGCTGTGTACCTCGCGGTCGATGGGTTCCGCGTGCTCCAGCACGTGGCGCACGTCGTCCTCCAGGCGCTCATGTTGAGCAAGGCGTGTCAGGTCGGACAGGGGACGCCCGATGTCCGAGAGCCGTAGGCCGAACAACTCGCCCAGCAGCGGGGTGAAGCGCACGATGTTGAAATCGCGATCCAGGAACAGTGTTGCCACACCCGTGGAGGCCAACAGATGCTGCAGATCTGTCGAGATCTGGGTCAATTCCCGCACGCGTCTGCGGTTTTCGTCATCGAGTGCGATCAACTCCTCGTTGACCGCCTGCAATTCCTCCCGGGAGGTGGCGAGCTCTTCCAGCACCGAGCTCAACTCGTCGGCGGCATCCTGCAGGTGCGCACGGGCGCCATCGCCTGGGGCGCCATCTTCCTGCTTCGTCTCGAGAAAGGACTTGAGGCGGCCGCGGAGCTGCTCGATCTCGGCTTGCATGCTCGCGATGCTGTTTCCCGCGGAAGCAGGTGCGACGGGTCGATAGAGGGCAGTATCGCGGTCCTCGAAGACGACCAGGATCAATCCGCTGCCGGGTACTTTCTCCGCATGCAGGACGATCCGTCGCGCGCCCACCTCCGTACGCAAGATAAAGGGCTCCGAGCTCCAGCTTCGCGACCCGCCTCGCACCGCCCGCAGCGCTTCGGACAGAGGGACAAGCAGCGGCTCGCGGACCAGGCGTGTCAGATTTTGCGTGAGCTCCCCTCCAGGAATCTGAACATACTCCGCGGCATTGGAGGAGAAGTGAACGACATCGTTGTCCGCGTTGATCAGTGCGCTCGGCGGCGTGTAGCGCTCGATCGCGGATCTATACAGGCTGTTGACGTCTTTGGCTTGCGGGCCCGCGGACGGGCGCCGCGCGAATTCCGGCCCGAACGGCTGCATGGAGGCCGGCAGGGCCGGCATACGGATCTGGTTGACCGATTTGCGGAAGATCCTTGCGGGTCCAGGCGTCGCTGCGAAGAGCTCGGGCGCATCGACCTCGTCCCCGGGCCCGACCAACAGGATGCCACCCGGCTCCAGCGCATAGTGAAAGAGACTGAGTACTCCACGGCGTACTTCCGGTTGCAGATCGCACAGCAGGTGGCAACAGACGATCAGGTCGATATGGCCGAATGGCGGGTCCCTGAAGAGATTGTGGGATGCAAACAAAACAATGTCGTGAAGCTCCCTCTTGACCCGGAAGAAGCCTCCCTGGGGTGTGAAGAACCTCTCCAGGCGCTCAGGTGAGACCGAGGCGGCGATCTCGCGGGGATAAATGCCCTCGCGCGCCATTCTGAGCAGCTTTTCCGAGCTGTCGCTCGCGAAGATCTGGAGTTGCATGCCACGTGCCTGTCGCGCCGTTGCTTCGACGAGCAACATTGCGAGGGAATACGCTTCCTCCCCGGTCGAGCATCCGATCGACCAGGCGCGTACCCGGTCACGGTCGGCGCTCTTGCGCGCCAGAATCTGCGGAATGATGTGCCGCTCGAGCTCGCTGAAGCCCTCCTGATCGCGGAAGAATTCGGAAGGAACCAACAGCAGGTCGCTCGCCAACGCCTCGGCCTCACCCGGGCGCTGCGCGAGCACGTCGAGGTACGCTGAGAACTTCGTAACGTGGTGAAGCTGCATGCGCCTGCGCAAGCGCCGGAGCAACGTTGCACGCCTGTACACGGTGAAATCGTGCTGTGTCCATTTGCGCAGCTCGTGCTGAATGCGCTGGAGGAGAGCGCTGTCGCTCGCGTCGACCTGATCGTTCTCGTCGGGCACCGGTAGCTGTGGCCGCGTGGCGCAAAAGCGCAGGACCTCATCGACGATGCGGCCCAATGGCAGCACGAGGTCCACCACGCCACTGGCGATCGCAGTACGTGGCATGCTGTCGAACTCGGCCTCATCGGGGTCCTGCGCGATCGTGAGACCGCCGCATTCCTTGATATGACGCAGGCCGATGGCGCCGTCCGCCCCGGCCCCCGTGAGAATGACTCCGATGGCGGTGCCGTGGTGAGTCGCCGCCAACGTGCGTAGGAAGTGATCTATGGGTGCGCGCTCGATACGACGCTGCTCGAGCTGTGTCAGCCTGAGATGAGTGTCGATCGTATCCAGGTTGGAGTTGGGCGGGATGACGAACACCTTGTTGCGCTCGAGCGGCACCGTGGAGCTGACCTGCTGGACCGGCATCGTGGTGTGTTGCTGCAGAAGGCCCGGCAGATGACTCTCGTGCTCGGGCGAGAGGTGTACTACGATTACGCAGGCAAAGCCCGGATCCGCGGGCATGGAGCCGAGCAGGGTCTGCAGCGCGGTCAACCCACCGGAGGAGGCGCCGATGCCGACTACATACAGCTCCGGCCCCGTTGCATCCTCGGGCGGGGATGTAACCGGCTCATGGCTGTTGCCACCCATCCGTACACCTCACGAGTGAATCACCGGACGAACGTCACGACGACTCCGTCGATCTTGTCCTCGGCCGTCCGATACGGCCGGATGCGGACTACCAGCGGCTGTCCCTCGCGAGTCGTCACCGGCGTTTCGACCGGCACCAGGTTGTCGAGGACCTTCAGGACATCTTTCTCCAGGCTGTCGTATTGCAGGTTATGCGTGAGGTCGCCGATCGGCCGGCCATGATCGTGTGACTTGACGTTGAACAACTGCCGCAACGGCGCGGTATAACGTTTGATGCACAGGCCACGATCGAGGAAGAGCATGGGGATATCCGTGGCCGCCATGAAGTTTTCGAGGTCATTGTTGGCCCGTGAGACTTCCTCGAGCTTCATTTTGAGCTCGTGATTGACGGTTTGCAGCTCCTCATTGACGCTCTGCAACTCTTCCTTGCTCGTCTCCAGCTCCTCGGTTGTCGAGCGGTATTCCTCATTGAGGCTCTGCAGCTCCTCGTTTGCCGCGCGCAGATCTTCGTACGCCATACCATGCTCCTGGCGCATGCTCTCCAGGCGCTGTTCGGCGATACGCAACTTGTCCCGCAGACTTAGAACGAACGAGTCGCTGGACTCGTTCCGCTTGGCCGTTTCTTCACTGTCCGCTTTGCCGGCCTCGAGGAAGGTCACCAGCACCTGCGGCTCCCTGCCTTCGATGCGTGGACGCGGCTGTACGAGGATACCCACCAGGTCCGGGGTGCCGTTGAAGCGCACCGGGACGAAGGCGGACAGGCACGGCTTACGTAATTCAAACGCCTTGTGAAGCGCGGAGCGCAGCTCATCCAACAGTTCGGGCCTGATCAGGTCAGTGAGCGTCTGGGTGGGCGGCCCGCCGCGAGGCTGCAGATAACGTCCGGCGTTCTCCGACAAATGCTCGATGATCCAGTGCTCATCCACGAGCACGCTCGGAGGGGCTAGCTCCTCCAGTAATTCGATGTGTGATTCCACGGCCGAGCGTCTCAGCCGGAAGCCGCGCTCGCGCACCCGTTCCACGGCCGTCGGAACCTGCGGCATGGCCGGAAGCTGCGGCAAGCGAACCGGTGGCCCGGCCGCACGCACGCGTGCTCGGAAGATGCGATGCTGTTTGTCCAGGGGCTCGAACAGATCTGCATCAGCGGTTTCCGAGACGCCCAGGTACAGGTAGCCATCATCCCTCAGTCCGTACCGGAATACATTCTGAAGTTGCTGTTGGAGATCCCGGTCGAGATAGATGAGGAGATTGCGGCAGGAGATCAGGTGCAGCTTGGAAAACGGGGGATCGCGCAAGACGCTGTGAACCGCGAATACGACGCTGTCGCGGATTTCCGCGGAAACGCGGTAGTGGTCCCCCTCGGCGCGGAAGTACCTGGCAAGCCGGGTCTCGGAGACATCGGCTGTGATGGAAGCGGGATAGACTCCTTCCCTGGCGGTGGCTAGTGCCCCCTGATCGACATCGGATCCGAAGATAACCAGGTCGCAATGCAGGTCGCGCCGGCTGATTTCCTCCCGGAACAGAATGGCGAGTGTGTAGGCCTCCTCACCGGTAGCACACCCGGGCACCCAGACCCGGATGGCCTGATTGGCCTCCGCGTGGTCGACGAGCGGCAGCACGACCTGGGCACGAAGGGCCTCCCAAGCGGCCGGATCCCGGAAGAACGTCGTCACCGAAATCAGAAGGTCGTCGAAGAGGCTTTGGATCTCTTCCGGGTTCTCGCGCAGAAAAGCCAGGTAGTGATCGAGTCCCGAACGGTGGTTGAGCTGCATCCGCCGCGCGAGCCGCCGCAGGATCGTCGCCCGCTTATAGCGGGAGAAGTCGTGTCCCGTCCGCGCTCGAACCATCTCGAAGATCCGCTTCAGGGTGGTTTCGTCATCCTCACCAATGCTGGGCTCGACTGAGGGGGCGCGAATGAGCGGCGCCAGCTTGGCGCGACTTTTGGCCAGCTCGGCGAGGCGTAGCGCGAGCTGCCGGACCGGAAGGACGACGTCGGCGACCTCCGCAGCGATTACTGCACGGGGCATTCCCTCGTGAGTGGCTTCCCTGGGATCCTGGACGAGGACGACACCGCCAGCCTCTTTCACCGCCTTCGCTCCCAGTGCTCCATCCGAGCCCCCCCCGGACAAGATCACCGCGAAGCCATCACCATAACTGTCAGCGAGTGAGCGGAAAAACAGGTCTATCGCGCTACGCCGGCCGCGAGGCTCCTCGAACGGACCCGCTCCGACCTTGTCATCGCTGATCTCGAGCTTCCGATCCGGGGCGATGACGTAGACATGGTCAGGTTTGAGCTCGAGCCGCTTGTTGTCATCGACTTCGACGACTGGCATGCGTGTCCGGCGTGCCAGGATCGAGGCCAGCTCACTTTCATGATGGGGAGCCAGGTGGACGACCACCACATAAGCAAGGCCCAGGTCATTTGGCAAGGCATCGAAGAACTCACGGAGAGCTTCGATACCGCCGGCGGACGCGCCGATACCGGCAATGGTGACGCGCACCGGATCGACTGAGTTCGAATTCTTCTTTTTCGCCGCCATCGCTTGTCATTTCTCCGCTTGAAGGGTCTCGAAGCACATCCTGTCGGAAGGCAGTGATCTTAGTATGTCCCAGGCTTGCACGGGAGCTGTACCCGAGGAAACGTCTGCCGGCCCAGGCGAGCCCAGCCCGTCGTGCGCGGCCGAGCCACGGCTCATCGCACGCTTCACGCGACCGGCCTGTTTCGATTTCTGAGCCTGACAATCGCCGCTACACTTCCGCCCCGTCACAGTGACTGATCATGTGAGGATGACATGTTGGCCGCCCGGCATCTGACGACGTTGGTTGCGATCGTGCTGTGCTCCCATGGCGCTGCCGGCATGGCGCGCGAGCTGCACATCGAACACGTAACCATCATATCCCCCGAACGCCCAGCTGCGCTGCCCGACGCCAGCATCAGGATCGTGGACGAGCGGATTGTCGCCATCACGCAAGGCCGCCTTCCCGGCGACGGGACCTCGAAGGTCGAGACTCTCGATGGCAAGGGCCTGTATGTCATTCCCGGCCTCATCGATAGTCATGTGCACACGAGTGATCCCCCTGGAATAGACGGTGCTCATGCGCCCGCCGACCAGGAGGTCATCGAGGCTATCAGCAGGCAAACACCCCGGAGCTACCTCTATTTCGGCTACACGACGCTGATCGACCTGATCAGTACTCCCGAGCGTGTCGCGGCATGGAATACTGACGAAGCTCACCCGGACCTCTATTTCTGCGGCGGCGCCCAGGTTCCGGGTGGCTATCCTGCGATCCAATTCGTCTCCGCGGACGACCGGCGGTCCTTGAATCGATACATGCTCGTGGAGCGCGGCGCGGAGGGAAAAGCCCCCAAAGGGATGATCCCTTCTGAACATACCCCCGAGGCTGTCGTCGCGCGAATGAAGCGGGATGGAGCACTGTGCGTGAAGACCTTCTATGAGCGTGGATTTGGCGAGGTCGATGACTTTCCCGTGCCGAACCTCGCAACCATACGGGATCTCGTGAAGGCCGCTCATGCCGCCCATCTTCCCGTGCTCATTCATGCAAACGGCACCGATGCCCAGGAGTTCGCGGTCAAGGCAGGAGTCGACATCATTGCTCATGGTCTGTGGCACTGGAACCGGGAGCAGCAGGCGACGCAGCTCACGCCCCGCGCCCAGGGCATCCTCGACAGCGTGCTCAAAGCCAACATCGGCTGGCAGCCGACGATGCAGGTGTTATACGGCCTGCGGGATGTGTTCGACCCGGATTATCTGGCGGATCCGGCCTTTGCGCAGGTCATGCCCGCGGCAGCCATCGAGTGGTACCGGTCGCCACCGGGTCAGTGGTTTCACGACAGCCTGGCGCCGGCGCTCATGTCCAAACAGGTTGCGGACTCGCATGATCCGCGGGCACAGTGGAACGCGACCCGTGAGTCCCTGGCGCCGCCCATACTGCGTGACAAGAATGCTACGCACTATATGGCGATGAATAACGGCCGGCTCTTGTTCGGTACGGATACTCCCAGTGCGCCCACCTACGCGAATCCGCCCGGGCTGAACGGTTTTCGCGAGATGCAGCGGATGTTGGATGCCGACATGACCCTGCGGCAGATCTTCCGTGCGGCCACACTGAGCAACGCCGAGGCACTCGGCCTGGACCGGGAGCTGGGTACGATCGAGGCCGGCAAGCGTGCAAACCTCGTGTTATTGCGGGCGGATCCGACGCAGACGCTCGAGGCTTACAACGAGATCGTGAAAGTGGTCCTTCACGGTAGAGTGCTCGACCGTGACGCGCTCGCTGCGGACCACGCGAATTGACTGCAGCCAGTGATTCAAGTGGCGAATCGTGTTACATGATGCGTGTAGCGGCACCAGTCAGGGAGGTCCCTTTCATCTCCAGGCGCCGCTGTGCATCATCCCAGTGGAGCCGGGTGAGACGGCCCTTTCCGGTCTCGTAGTCATAAGTCACACCGTCGTCATCATAGAGAGCGAAGTCGGCGTCCTGCCCCGGATAGACGCGAATTTCTTTGATGGCTTGCGGCGTGGAAGTGTTCTGGATGTCGGCCCCGAGCGGAAGGATCGATCCGGCGGCCACGAATAACGGGATGGTGTCGAGTGGCGCTGCCACGCTCACCGTCTGCCCACCGGCGAGCCGCTCGTTGGTCCAGAAGTTGTACCAGTCTCGTCCGGCCGGCAGGTACACCTGGCGGGACTCGCGGCCGCGCTCGGTCACCGGTGCAACCAGCAGGGCAGGGCCGAACATGTATTCGTCGCCGATGTTGGCTACCTTCGGGTCGTTTGGAAAGTCCATGAACAGGGCCCGCATGAAAGGTGTCCCCGTGTCGTAGGTCCTTTTTCCGAGAGAGTAGATGTAGGGCAGCAACGTGTAGCGCAACCGCAGGTATTTGACGATAACGGCCTCCGCCTGCTTGCCGTACGCCCAGACCTCTGTTGCTTTCCGTTCGCCATGCGCGCGCATTGTTGGAGTGAAGGTGGCGTATTCGTACCAACGCGTGATCAGTTCGGGGTAGTCGTCGTAGTTCTCGACGACCTGCCATCCCCCGATGTCATTGCCCCAGTAGGCCAGGCCCGAGGCGGTGAAGTCCAATCCTGTCGGAACCTGTCGTTGCAGGGCTTCCCAGGTCGGGTTGATGTCCGAAGACCAGAACAGGCAGCCGTTGCGTTGCGCCCCGAGGTACGCGGCGCGGGCGAGAATGAGATTGCGCAGGTTCGGACGGTCGCGGCGCGAGCCCTCCGCGACTCCCTGTGTATGCAACAGCGGAAAAACATTGTGATAGCGGTCGCCGGAGCCGATGGAGTAGAAGAAGCCGTCGGGCACGAGGTCCGGCTCCGTCTCGTCCAGCCAGAACCAGTCGAATCCCTGCGATGCGATGTTGTCCCGGATCCGTTCCCAATACCACTGGCGCGCCTGGCTGTTGGTGCTGTCGAGCAGGGCTCCGGCCCGGTCACTGCGCTCGGCCAGGCCGTCGACGGGCTTGCCGTCGCGATCCTTCAGGAGCCAACCCCTGGCGGCCAGGAAATCGAAGTAGCGGGATTCCTTCTCGAACCGCGGCCACACACTGATGAGGGTGCGGATGCCTTGCGCGTGCAGCTGCTGATTCATGGCCCGTGGGTCCGGAAAGGCGGTCGGGTCGATGTCGAGCTGTCCCATGCGGGTCCAGTAGAACCAGTCGAGCACCAGGATGTCGAGCGGATAACCGCGTGAGCGGTACCCGTCCGCGACGGCCAACACCTGCTGTTGGGTCTCATAGCGCGCCTTGCTCTGGATGTAGCCGAATGCGGCCTTGGGGGGCAGCGGGGTGGCGCCGGTGAGCTGGCGGTACCCGGCATACAACTCATCCGTCGTCGCGGCGGCGATGACGAAGAACGAGACGCGCTCGCCAACATTGGATTGCCAGCTCGTGTGGCCATGGAGCCCGGCTGATACGACCGTGTCGGAAGGGTTGTCCCAGATGATGCCGTAGCCCTTGTTGGTAACCATGAACGGCACGCACACGGTCTCGCCCGCCGGGGCGTCGTAGAAGTGTTTGCAATCGATCGTCCGGCCGCGGTAGTCGAGAATGCCTTCCTGGTTCTGGCCGAGTCCGTAGTAATGCTCATCGGCGGGGGCCACGAAACTGGCGCCCACCCGGAAGGTCTTTTCGCCGTTCACCGTGTGCGGTGCCATTTCCCAGCGATTCATTTCCAGAATGCGGGCGCCGCCCGGCCTGCTCACGGAGAGAGAAAACGGCGGGAGCGACGGTGCGAAGTACCGCTGCATCTGGGTCGGTGGTCCTGGCCGTGGCTGTGCTTTGACCTCGAGCGAAAGCACTCCCGACGAAAACTCATCACCGGCCGCGGTGGCCTGGTGTTTCCAACCTCGGTCGTCCGGTTTGGCGCTGATGCCGTAGCCTGGCGGCTCGAGCACCGTATCCTTGTCCGTGCCTAGAGTGACCCGCACGATGTTGGGCGCGTAGCTCTCGATCGATACGAGGCTTCCGTTACGATCCAGGAGCGCGAGAGGCGCCGCCATTGCGCTGGATCCCATCGCCGCGAGTGCGATCAGTGCCAGTACCGCTCGTCTCATCGGTGGAGGCTTGCCCACATCTCGCGTATCTCTCGATCAGGGTCGTCAGCGACGCGGCACTTGACGTCAATGAGCATCGTCGCGCGGCGCTCGAGGTCATAGCGCGGCCAGGCGGGCAGTCCGGGCGCATCCGGGCGGCTGTTGTGCGCGAAGCGCGTCCAGAACGTGCTCATGTTCTTCGATGCCTGAGCTACGCCGGGCCCATTGCCTTCCAGTCCCGGAATATCGTAGTTGTAGAACTTCATCGCAATCTCAGTGGCGTGACCGGCGCGCAGCCCCCAGTCCGTTCCCGGTATCGGGGTGTTGGATCGGTAGTCATAGCGATAGAGATACACCGGGGCCGGTTGGGCCGACTTGCGCTCGGCCAGCCTGATCGTGTCGTTGCCGAAACTGATGGCGGTCTCGATGGCGATGTGGAGCTCTGACGGTGAAGCCTTCGGGTACGCCTTCCTGTAGGTGGTCAGGATGCGATCGGCATCATTGCCGAGCACGGCGTGTGCCTTGGCGATGAGTGCGTCGTGCGTTTCGTGGAATATCTCGGGGTGCTCCCGCTCGAAGAAAGTCGCCTCGTCGTGATTGCAGCCGACCATCAGCGGAATCTGTGCCGCGGTCGGGGGCGCATCGGGATCGAAAGGGTGTCGTGGGAGAATGGTTCCGTCGACCACGGGCCCGATGATGGGGCTGGCGTGCGCGGCCTGGGCGCCCTGCGCGCCTGATGACTCGAAAAGAGGCCCTTTGTGTTGCTCGGCCTCCATCTGCAATTTCACCCAGGTTTCCGCCGGGACATTCGCGAGTTTGTGCAACTCGTGAGCGCCGACTCCCACGGCCCGCAGAACGCGTCGCGCGGTCTCCGTCGCATCCTCCTTGGTCACGCGGCGCAAGGAGGAGCCGCTTTCAATGGAGGCCTTGTGGAACAGTCCCTTTGCGGCGGGCATGGCGAGGAGGGTGCCCACCTTGAAGCCGCCGCCGGACTCTCCGAAGATCATCACGTTATCGGGATCACCGCCGAAGGCCTCGATGTTGGTCTTGACCCAGCGCAGGGCCGCCACGATGTCGAGCAGTCCCTGGTTACCGGACGTTGCGTATTCCTCGCCGCCGAGCTCGCCCAGGTAAAGATAACCCAACAGGCCGAGACGATGATTCGTGGTGACGACGACGACGTCATAGGTAGCGGCGAGACGGGAGCCGTCCTCGTCCTTCGAGCCACCGGATCCGGTCACGTAACCGCCCCCATGGCAATAAACCATGACGGGGCGCTTGCCCCGCGTCGCGCCACTGGCGCTTCTCGGGATTCCCTCCGCTGCGCTCCGGTTGCGCTTGTCTTTCACCGCCGGGGTCCAGACGTTGAGTACCAGGCAGTTTTCACTGTACGCGGGCTCGTTCTCTCCATAGGTCGTGCCCGGGCCCTGCAGTGAGGGTGGTCCGAGTTGTAGCGCGTCCCGTACTCCGCTCCAGGGCTGCGGGGGCGGAGCCTCTTTGAAACGTGCGCTTCCCGTAACCGGTCCCGCGTAGGGAATTCCCTTGAACGCCAGGGCTCCACGGCTGTGGCCGCCACGAACGCGACCCTGAGCCGTCTCCACTTCGACATATGGCGCAGTGGTGGTCGTGTAGGTAGTTGGTGCTGCTGCCTGCGCAAGGAGCGACCGAGGTCGCAACACCGTCGGGGCGGTCAGGGCAGCGGCGGTAACGAGCACTTTTCGTCGGGACCAGGAGGTGTCCATTTGAGTATGACCCGTTGAGTCCTTATGTGAGCGCTACCACCACACTACCGCATGGAGGGCTCCGGCGCCAGCCGCTGCGCGCCAGCAATCGCTCAGTAGAGGACTTCGACAGGTGAGTTGAACGTATAACCCACGCCGCGCTCAGTGACTATGAACTGCGGCTGCGAAGGGTCCGTCTCGATCTTCCGGCGCAGACGCAGGACCTGCACGTCGATCGAGCGATCATAGACCTCGTTGTCATACACCCGGCTGGCTTCGAGGAGCTGGTCTCGAGTGAGGATCCGCTGAGGAGCGGCAACCAGTGCCGCGAGCAGGTTGAACTCCCTGTTCGTCAGCTCGATCGGAGATCCATCGCGGCGCTTGAGGCGGCGCGTACGCAGATTGAGCTCGAAGTCGGCGAACCGATAGGCGCGAATCTCCTGCTGCCGGGCCTGTTTCAACGCCGTGCTCTTGGTCCGGCGCAGTACGGTTCGGATCCGCGCCAGCAGCTCGCGGGGACTGAAGGGCTTGGTCAGGTAGTCATCGGCTCCGAGCTCGAGTCCCATGACCCGATCGGCCTCGTCCTTGACGCCGGTGAGCATGACGATCGGGATGGCGGACTGGTCGCGGAGCGATCGGGCAATGGCCATCCCATCCTCGCCGGCGAGGCGTAAGTCGAGGACGACCAGGTCGATTGCCTCCTCGGCCAGTGTGCTCGACATCTGCTGGCCGGTCGCGACCACGGTCACTCTCAGCGCATAGCCGGTGAGATATTCTTGTAACAGCTCACGGATCTGCGGGTCGTCGTCGACGACCAGGATGTGTGGCTGAATGGTCTCCGACATCCGAACACCCTCCGTCCGGTCAGGACGGTTCAGGAACGATTTCCAATACTCGCGCGAGCGACTCGGCCAGTTCCTTGCCCTGGAGGGGTTTGCGTAACACCTCGTTCACGCCGCTGCTGGATGCGCGAGCCGTGAGTTGTGGTCCGCCGTAGCCGCTCATCAGGATGATGGGGACGTCGGGCCGTAGTTTGCGGATCTCGCGCGCCAGGTCGGTGCCGGTGAGCTCTGGCATCGCCTCGTCAGTCAGTATGATATCGAAGCGCCACGGTTGTGCCTGGAAAGCCCGCAGCGCCGTAGCGCTCGAGTCGAAGCCCACCGGCTCATAGCCGAGTTGGGCCAGCATTTCCTCCGAAAGGCTGACCAACGCCCGCTCATCGTCGACGATCATGATGGTCTGGCCGCGTCCGCTCGGCAATGCGTGGGGCGTCTCGACCGCGGGTTTTCGGGTCTCTCCCGCCGCCGGCAGCCAGATCTCGAAACGGGTCCCTTCGCCCACCCTCGACTCCACGTCAATGCCCCCGCCGAGGTCGGTGACAATGCCGTGAACGAGTGACAGACCCAGCCCGGTCCCTTCTCCAACTCCCTTCGTCGTGAAGAACGGGTCGAAAATCCGCTCGAAGACCTCTGGCGGGATGCCATTGCCGGTATCGCTGGTGACGAGCTTCAAATACTGACCCGGTACGAGCGTACCGCGTGAAACCGAGCGAGGCTGGGTCAGCTCGACGCGCTCGAGAGCGACGCTGAGGACGCCGCCGCGCTCCATTGCCTGCATCGCGTTGGTGCACAGGTTCATTGCGACCTGGTGCAGATGGGTCGCATCGCCGATCACGGCCACATCGCCGGCGTCGAGGCGCTTCTCCAAACGTATGCCCGCCGGGAGAGAGGCTTTGAGCAACTCGAGAGTCTCCTCGATCACGAATTGAACATTGACGGGGACGCGTTCACCCATCCCGCTGCGGCTGAAGCCCAGAATGCGGTCCACCAGCGCTTTGGCACGGCCGGCGGCGTGCATGACATTGTCGAGATAGCGTCGTTGCGCGCTGCCTTCAGCCGCCCGTTGCTGCGCCAGCTCACCATAACCCAGGATGGCGCCCAGAATATTGTTGAAATCGTGCGCGATACCGCCGGCCAGTGTGCCGATCGCCTCCATCTTCTGGGCCTGTCGCAGTTGGGCCTCGCTGTCGCGCAAGGCTCGCTCGCTGGCCTCGATATGACGCAACTGGCGCAAAACCGCCATGATGGTCAGGGCACCCAGCAAGGTGAGCACTACCGTGCGGGCGGCGACACTGATGGCCTCGTCCCGCCAGGATCGCAACGCGGTCTGTTGATCCCGGGTGACCGCCAGCTTCAAGGGAGTGTCCCTGACAGTCGCGACCGCGATGAATTCCAGGCTACCGTCGATGGGGTTCGTGAATCCCAACGTGGGCGTGGCCGCCGCTGCCAACGTGGGGAACTTCTGTCCAACCTGGTTCGGGACGGGCGGGTTGCGTAGGAACAGGGTGCCATCATCGCGCACCAGGTAAGTAGCGGTGCCCATGCCGAGATTGACGGCCGAATAGAATGTCTGCAGGTCCCCCAGGTCGACGATGGCAGTCACGACGCCCGCAAACTGTCCATGGTCGTCCTCGAGGCGCCGTGCAAGGATGATCGCGCTGCGGCCTGTTGAGCGGGTGACGAGCGGCTCGCTGATGAAGAGACCGCTGTTGGGACGGTCCCTGAGCGCGATGAAGTAGGACCGGTCGGAGTCGTCGATACCGGGTGGCGAGCTGCCTTTCGAGCGGTGCCGTTGGATGCCGTGAGCATCGATGATCGTGAAGAGTTGCACCTGGCGTGCGCCGGCGGTGCGGGCGGACAGGACGGGGTCGAGCTTGTCTTCGGGAAGTTCCTTGGCGTCCTCTTTATACCAACGCGCCGTATCGCGCAGCAGGAGATCGACGGCTTGCCAGCTCCAGGCTGTCTGCTCCGCCAGCGCATTCGCCACGTTGGAAATCTCTCGCTCGGTCGCCGTGACCGTATGACGATGCGAGTGCCAGATGTCGTAGATCGAAGCCCCGGCGAAGGCGAGGAGAACGAGCACGCCGAACACGATCACGCGGATGCGGAGGCGCTTGAATCGCGTGGCGGCACTTGGGGATTGCGCAGGATCCGTCAGAGGCGCGGGCATCCTCAACAACCTGTTCTGCTCGAAATACACATGATAGCGCGTATCGAGGCGAGCAGATCGGAGCGGGACAGGGGCTTGGCGATGACCTGGTGGACGTCCAGGGCCTGGGCGGTGGCCCCGGCGGCCGAAAGACCCGAGCGGAACTGACCCGAGATGGCGATCACCGGTGTGCCGGGATGCGCGGCGTGGACTTCCCTGACCAGATGCGCACCGCCGTTCTTCGGCATGTAAACACTGACAATCACCAGGTCGACCGGGTCGGTTGGGGAGGGGTCCCGCGGAGCCAACGCGCTCACCCGATAACCCGCCTCGCTGAGCCACTCCTCCAGGAGATCCCGCATCAGGTCATTGTCCTCGTATACCACGATGTGTGCCATTTGCGCGGCAGTCTGCCCGCGGGTCACTTAGTGCCTATTTCGGCGGGCCCGGGCTCCATTTCAATTGAAACCATTGCCCCCGGGGCGGGTAGTTTCAACTGAAATCACCTGCCCGCGCGCTGAAATGGTCGGCAAACCCCGCCCCGATAGGGTGCCTCCGACAGACGGTCATCTGTCAAATCAGGAGGGAGGGCCTCATGTGGATAGCCAGAATCGCGATGGACCGACCCTATTCGTTCGTCGTGCTCGCGCTGCTGATCCTGTTGTCCGGCGTGTTCACCGTCGTACGCATCCCGGTCGACATCTTTCCGAACATCAACATCCCGGTCGTGGCGGCGATCTGGAGTTATACCGGGTTGTCCCCGGATGACATCTCCAAGCGCATCATCCTGCTCACCGAGAAGGCCGCGCAAACCGATGTCGCCAACGTGGAGCACACGGAATCCCAGTCGCTCAACGGAATCGCGGTCGCCAAGTACTTCTTCCAACCCAACGTCAACGAAGACCTGGCTTACGCCCAGATCACCGGTGTGTCGCAGACGTTGTTGAAGAGTGCGCCTCCCGGGACCACACCTCCATCGATTCTCGCCTTCGATGCCTCCACCGTGCCGGTGATTCAGCTGTCGTTGTCCAGTCCCACGTTGTCGGAAGCCCAGATCTTCGACCTGGGCTCGAACGTTGTCCGGACCGCACTGGCTACCGTGCCCGGTGCCGCCATCCCGTTTCCGTACGGCGGCAAGATGCGCCAGATCCAGGTCGACCTCGATCCGGATGCCCTGCGGGCCAAGGGCCTGTCGGGGACCGACGTCACCAAGGCCATCGCCGCTCAGAACCTGGTGCTGCCAGCCGGGACGCAGAAGATCGGCAAACTCGAGTACTTCGTGCGGCTCAACGCGAGTCCGACGGAGGTCGCGCAACTCAATGACCTGCCGGTGGCGACGCGTGATGGCAGCGTCGTCTACGTGCGGGATGTCGCCCATGTACGTGACGGCTCACCACCGCAGACGAACATCGTGCGCCAGCAGGGACATCGCGCGGCGTTGATGAGCATCCTCAAGACCGGATCATCCTCGACGCTCGACGTGATCAACGGTATCAAGGAGAAGCTGCCTTATATCCAGACCCTGCTACCCCCGGATCTCAAGATCCAGATCGTCGGTGACCAGTCGATATTCGTCCGTTCGGCCGTGTCGGGAGTGGTGCGCGAAGCGGTCACGGCGGCTGTGCTCACGGGGCTGATGGTGCTGTTGTTCCTGGCGAGCTGGCGCAGCACGCTCATCATCTTCGTCTCCATCCCGCTGTCGATCCTGGCTGCCATCGTGTGCCTGTCCGCGTTGGGTCAGACGATCAACATCATGACCCTGGGCGGTCTCGCCCTGGCGGTCGGCATCCTCGTGGATGACGCGACGGTGACCATCGAGAGCATCAATACACACCTGGAGCAGGGCAAGCCTGTCCAGGATGCGATTCTCGAGGGTGCGCAGGAGATCGCCCTGCCGAAACTCGTGGCCACGATCGCCATCTGCATCGTGTTCTTGCCGATGTTCATGCTGGCCGGCGTCGCTGGATACCTGTTCGTGCCGTTCGCGGAGGCCGTTGTGTTTGCCATGTTGGCCTCGTACACGTTGTCCGTGACGCTCGTGCTGACCCTGGCGAAGTATTGGCTCAAACCGCGGATGGACTCTGCGTCGGGCGGCGTCTTCGGGCGTTTCTCGGCGCGCTTCGAGGCAGTGTTCGAGCGAGCCCGGAAACGCTATCACGCTCTGTTGGAGACTGCGCTGCGCAGCGGGCCACGCTTCGCTGGTGTCTTTCTCGTGGCGATGTCGGCTACGGCGATCCTGGCTTTTCCCTTTGGAAAATACTTGCCGGGACTGGGTCAGGATTTCTTTCCGGCCGTGGATTCCGGCCAAATCCTGCTGCACGTGCGTGCCAGAACCGGGTTGCGCATCGAGGAGACCGCGGCCCTTTGCGATGCCATCGAGACCACGATCCGTCGAAGTATTCCGCCTTCCGAGCTCACCAACGTGGTCGACAACATCGGCCTGCCTTACAGCGGCATCAATCTCGCGTACAGCACATCCGGGCCGATCGGCCCGGGGGACGCCGATATCTATTTGACACTCTCACCGAAGCACAAGCCCACGGCGGGCTACGTGAAACTGCTGCGTGAGAAGCTCGGTCGATTGTATCCGTCGACGACGTTCGCGTTCCTGCCAGCGGATATCAACAGCCAGATCCTGAATTTCGGCATGCCGAGCCCGATCGACATCCAGGTCTCCGGGCCCAACGCCGAAGCCGACAACCAGTATGCGACGGCTTTGCTGCAGAAGGTGCGCGCAATTCCTGGAGCGGTCGATGTTCGCATCCAACAGGCCCTCGATTACCCGCAGCTCGACGTAGACGTGGACCGTAGCAAGGCGCAACTGCTCGGGCTCACGCAGAGTGATGTCGCGTCGAACCTGCTGGTGTCGCTCTCGGGCAGCTTTCAGACACAACCTTCATTCTGGTTGGACCCCAAAACCGGCACGCAGTACAGCGTCAGCACCCAGACGCCTCAGTATCGGCTGAACTCGTTGAATGCTCTGAGGACCACACCTCTGAGCCCCGGCAGTGGTGAGCCGGGTCAACTGCTCTCCAACGTGTCCAGCGTCCATCGCAGCTCGGCGCCGGCGGTGGTCAGTCACTACAACGCCATGCCGGTGATCGATATCTATGCATCCGTCCAGGGAACGGACCTGGGCTTCGTCTCCGCGCAAGTGAACAAGCTGATCGCGGCTACCCAACGTGACCTGCCGCGTGGAGCACTGGTCCACGTGCGTGGCCAGGTGCAGACCATGAACGCCTCCTTCGATGGTCTGCTCCTGGGACTGATCGGCGCCATCGTGCTCATCTACCTGTTGATGGTGGTCAACTTTCAGTCGTGGCTCGATCCTTTCATCATCATCACCGCGCTGCCTGCGGCTCTTGCGGGGATCGTGTGGATGCTGTTCCTGACGCACACGACGGTGAGTGTCCCGACGCTCACCGGGGCGATCATGTGCATGGGAGTGGCAACCGCCAACAGCGTGCTCGTCGTCAGTTTCGCGCGTGAGCGGCTCAAAGCGGGCGTTGATGCATTCACAGCGGCCTCACAGGCTGGAGTGGCTCGCTTCCGTCCCGTGCTGATGACTGCGCTGGCGATGGTCGTCGGCATGGTGCCCATGGCGCTCGGACTGGGCGAGGGCGGTGAGCAGAACGCGCCGCTCGGCCGCGCCGTCATCGGCGGCCTGCTCTTCGCCACCGTGGCGACCCTCCTGTTCGTGCCGACTGTCTTCCGGCTGATACATGGCCGGCATACTCAACAAACCGCGTCCTGACATCGAGGGAGACATCAATGAACACTCAAACACGTTATGCTCTCGCGGGTCTGGCCGTCGCAGTGATCCTTGCCGCTTGGGGCATCGTCGGCCGGGTAGCGGCACGAGCGACGCTCGCCGCCGATACCGCCGCCATGGCGATCCCGACGGTCAGCACGATAAAGCCCGAGCAGGCGCCTGCAACGGAGTCGCTGGAGCTGCCGGGCAGCGTGCAGGCCTACAACAACGCGCTCATTCACGCCCGGACCAACGGCTACCTGCTGAACTGGTACACCGACATCGGAGCGAGGGTGAAGAAGGGGCAGTTGCTGGCTGAGATCGATACACCCGAGGTCGATGAGGAGTTGCGCCAGGCACGCGCGGATCTGCGGACAGCGCAGGCGAATTTCTCCTTGGCTCAGACCACCAACGACCGCTGGCAGGGCCTGGTATCGCACCAGGCCGTGTCGCAACAGGCCGCGGACGCTGCGGCAGGCGATGCTTCCGCGAAGCAGGCGATCCTGGCTTCCGCGCAGGCTAACGTCGCACGTCTGAACGATCTCGAATCCTTCAAGCGCGTGCTGGCACCCTTCGATGGTGTAGTGACGAGTCGTAACACCGACATCGGCGCTCTGATCAATGCCGGCCAGGGGGTGGCGCTGTTCAGCGTCGCTGACCTCAGCAAACTCCGCATTTATGTGCAGGTCCCGCAACCGTACGCTCCGGGTGTCAAAGCAGGACTCCCGGCCGACGTGGAGTTTCCCGAGCATCCGGGGAAGACCTATCCGGCGCAAGTGGTGAGTACCTCCAACGCGCTCGATCCCAACGTGCGCACCTTGCAGGTCCAATTGCAGCTCGATAATCACAATGGCGAGCTTTTCCCAGGAGCCTACGCCGAGGTGCATTTCAAGTTGCCGCCCACGGCCGGTAGCTTGCGTTTGCCCGCGAGTGCGCTGCTCTTCCGCACCACGTATCTTCAGGTGGCCGTTGTCGGGCCAGACCATCGGGTGACCCTGAAGAGCATCACGACCGGACGGGACTTCGGCACTTCGGTCGAAGTGCTCTCGGGTGTAGGTCCTGCCGATGACATCGTCCTGAATCCGCCGGATTCATTGGCGACCGGGACGTTGGTGAGGGAGCAGTCATGAGGACGCCGCTCACCGTGTTTACCCTCGGCGCTGTGCTCGTCCTGGGCGGATGCTCGCTCGCTCCGGCGTACGAGAAGCCTGCAACGACCCCGCCGCCCGAGGCCTATAAGGAGCTCGGTGACTGGAAGGCGGCCGAGCCAGCGGACAGCCAGTTGCGTGGCGCGTGGTGGAGCATCTATCACGACGATGTGCTCGATTCGCTGGAAGGACAGGTGACGACGTCCAACCAGGATCTGAAGGCGGCTTTCGCGCGTCTGGAACAGGCTCGGGCGCAAATGCGTTTCGTGCGCGCCAGCTACCTGCCGACTGTTACGGCTTCGACGGATATCTCGCGCGACCGGGTCTCAACCAACGCTCCGACCTACAGCACGGCTCATTCCACCAGTCGTGATGACCTGGTGCTGCAGAGTGACCTGTCATATGAGCTCGACGTTTTCGGACGTGTACGCAATTCGGTCGCCGCGGCCCGCGCCAGTGCGCAAGCCAGTGCGGGAGATCTCGCCGTCGTGGATCTGAGTCTCCATGCGGAGCTCGCCATGGACTACTTCACCCTGCGGAGTGAGGACGCGCAACAGGCGCTGTTGGATCAGACAGTCGCAGCCGACATCCGGGCCCTGCAGCTGGAGCAGAACCTTTATAACGGCGGCGCCGCGCCGTTGGCCGACCTGGCACAAGCCCAGGCCCAACTCGATACCGCACGGACCCAGGCGGCGGATGTTCGCTTGCGCCGCGCGCAGACCGAGCACGCCATCGCGGTGCTGGTCGACCAGCAGGCCTCACGCTTTCACATCGACCCGCGCCCGTTTCCCCTGGAATGGGCACCGCCACCGATCGATCCGGGCTTGCCGTCATCCCTGTTGGAGCGCCGGCCCGATGTCGCCGCCGCTGAGCGTCGCGTCGCGGCGGCCAATGCGAACATCGGGGTGACGCGGGCAGCCTATTTTCCGCTCTTCAATCTCGCGGCCACGATCGGCTACGAAAGTACTCGAGCCGCGACCTGGCTGGAGGCACCAAGCTTGCTCTGGTCTGTCGGGCCGCAGGCCGCGCTGACGCTGTTCGATGGTGGCCGCCGCCGCGCTGCCAACGAGCAGGCGCGTGCTTCCTATGATGAGCAAGTCGCCAACTATCGGGCGACCGTCGCGAGGGCCTACAGCGATGTCGAGGACTGGCTGGCCGCCCTGCGACAGCTCGAGCGGGAGAATCTGACGCAGACAGCCGCCGTCGCAGCCACCCGCACCGCGCTGGACCAGGCCAACTATCGCTACAACGGTGGCGCCGCCAGTTATCTCGAAGTCGTTGTAGCCGAGAACGCATACTTGGCCGCGCAGTTGAGCGCCGCGGATATCCAGGTGCGGCGCATGAACGCCAGTGTCCTGTTGATCAAGGCGCTCGGTGGAGGGTGGGAGGGGCCCACCGTCGGTGGCGGCTGGGAGGGACCCACCGCCTGACGTTGTCTCTAACTTGAGCATTGCGGGCAACCTTGGCTGTACGTTGAAGTTTGCATCCTGCGAACCACGCCTGTACCGTCACGTTTCCACGTGAAAGGCCAACGAAAGGTATAGCTCCGCAGGGGGCCGTCGCTGCCGGGGGAGGTTCTATCGCTTTAGGGACTAAGCTGCTGGGCAATCTCGGCAGTGCGCTTGCGGGCCGGGTAGCCGGTGCGCTGATCGGTGTGGTGACGTTCGGCATCCTCGCACGAACGATCGGCGCCGATGGCCTCGGGGACTATCGTACTGTTCTGACGATGCTGCTCTTCGCTGGCGTCGTTTTCGATTTCGGACTGTATTCGATCACTCTGCGCGAGATCTCTCGCGGCGACGGCGACCCTCACCGTGTTCTTGGCAATGCGGCGGCGATGCGCATCGTCGCCACGATCTGTGCCGTGCTCGTCCTGCTACTGGTGTTGTTTCTGACCGACTATGACGAGGACGTCCGCAATGGCGTGATGGTTGCGGGGGCCGGCTGGGTCGGCTACCAACTCAACGATGTGTTGCGGGCCGTATTCCAACTCAAGCTCGCCAAACACCAGGGAGCCATCGCGGAAACGGTTGGGGCGCTCGTGGCACTGGCCCTCATCGGCGGGCTTGCCATCATCGGGGCGGGCACCACCGCGATGCTTGGGGCCACGGCCATCGGTCTCATCTGTACGGCGTCGCTCGCTTCCTATTACGCAAACCGCCAGCTGTCCTTCCGACTGAGGTTTGACTGGGGGGTCTGGCGGACCCTCATCGTCGCCGGTATCCCCGTTGCGGGCTCGGTGCTGCTGCTGAATGTGCAATTGCGGGCCGATGTGCTGCTGCTCTCGACGATCCGCGGCGCCAAGGCGGTGGGCCTCTACGATGCGCCGTTGAAGCTGTACGAATTGTTGTTCGTCATTCCCTACCTGTTCGGCGGCATGATGATGCCACTCTTCATGCGGGACAGGGGGTTGGATGGTACGGGCTCGTTTGGTCCGCGGCTGCGTGCTGCCGTCAGCGCCAGTGTCATCATTTCCTCGCTCGCATTCGCCGTGGTCTTCGTGCACGCGGAATCGGTCATTACCCTGTTGGCGGGGCCCGGATTCGAAGCCTCCGCGACGCCGCTGCGCATTCTGGCTGCCTCCGCGCTGTTTGCCGGGATTTCGGCCATCCTGCGTTTCGCGGCGACGGCACTGCACGTGCCGGAAAAGATGTTTCGCGTGGACGTGGTCGGAGTTTCCTCCGCCCTGGCCATGCATCTCCTGCTGATTCCCACTTACGGGATCATTGGGGCCGCGTTGGGCAAGCTGTCAGGCGACGTCGTCACTTCGGTCGGCGCGCTGCTCGTGCTGCGTAGACAGTTCACGCCCGCCATTTTCAGTTCTGTGCTGGTGGCCGTGGCTGCGGGGATAGGGTTGTTCGCCGCACTCTATGTTGCCGACCACAACGGAATGCCGTGGCCCATCGCTATTGCGATTTGCCTCCCGGCGATCGGTGCGGGCCTGTATCTGGTGCCCCACGTGCGGCAGGAGCTGCGTTGCCTGGCGGCATGAGCGTCGGCGTGTCGAAGAGGGCGCGTAAGTCTGACGCGCCCCATGCAAAGGGACTTCAGGCGATGGTTTCGGCGGGAGACAACGGTTCCGAACGTACTCGCAGCGACTCCAGGCGCTGGAACGTGGTGGGCGAGACGCCGAGCAACTTGCGAAAGGCCCGCGAGAAATGCGAGGCGTCCTCGAACCCAACAGCCATGCCAACCGACGTCGCGCTGTGCGTGCCTTCGCGCAGCATCCGGCAGGCGCGTCCGATCCGATAGCGCATCAGGTACTCGCGGAACGTCAGGCCGTAGTGCGCCTTGAATGCCCGACTGAAGCTGCAGACACTCAATCCGCAAGCCGCGGCAACCACCGACTGACGCAGCTTCTGTCCGTAGTTCTTTTCAACCTGCCGGATGGCGGGTTGCAATGCACCCTCGCCGTGCGGATCGGGGCTGGTGATGCAGCTGTCGGGCATGAACGTGCCGAGGAGCCGCTGCCGGCGCGGTGGCTCCCGGTCGCAGCCCACCAGCTTGGTCAGAATCGTGAAGTTGGCGCGTAACTCACTGGCCGCGACGGGCTTGACCAGGTAGTTCCACACCCGGGCGCGGAAGGCCCAGACGGCAAGTGATTCGGAGTGCTGGGTCGTCAACATCAGGAGCGGCAGCGACGGGTAAGCGACTTTGAAGTCGCGCATAGCCCTGAGGTGGTCGACTTGCGGATGCTCGAAGTCGAAGCAGACGACCTGGGCCGAGAAGGATTGGGCGGCGGTCTGGGCGGTCGCTATATCCGGACAAACCTGTATCTCGAAATGCTCCGCCGCGGTGCTACGCGCTATTGAGTTGGTGCATTCTTCGGCGGTGCGAATCCACAACAGACGTGGACGTTGCATGGTTTGGCTTCCCGCGCGGTCTTTTTACACTCCTTTATTGCCGCGCAATATGCGGTTACGGCTCGGGCTGGCAGCCCCCCATACTCATTGTGCACGCGGTTTTCCCCCAGACCGAGATTTATCGCACAAAAGCACAACATTCCACCTTACGTAGTTGCCGCAAGCAAAAAGTGGCCATTGGCCGCAACAGGAGCACAACGTGTGCACGGCAACCGCTCCTACACTGCATTCGCCGTCAGGGACTTCATGCCAACCCTCAACGGCATCGCTTCGAAGCGATCCCGAACCGGGCATCAACATAACGATAAAGGGTAACTGACATGCACAAGCACTTAATTGCGTTTCTCCGCGACGAAGAAGGTCTGACGATGGTGGAGTACGCCGTGGCCGGTGGCCTCATCACCGCGGCGGCCGCGGCGGCCTTCATCGCTCTGGGCGGCAATATCACAGCCGTTATCACGAAGATCAACGGCGTCCTGGCCGCGGCTGTTGCCAGCTAATCGAGACTCGGGACATGCAGGACCTCACGTTACCGTTTGCAATAACCGTGCTGTGCGCAAACACATGGGCGGTGCGTGAGGACCTGCTAGCCCATCGCATTCCCAACTGGATCAGTGCCGTGCTGATTTGCGCGGGGCTGGGGTTGCAGTTCACGGCGGCCCAGTGGTGGGGATTGGGACAGGGCGCGTTGGGCGTGATGACGGGCGGTGCGGTGCTCCTGCCGTTGTATCTGATCAGAGCTACCGGTGCGGGAGACGTGAAGTTCCTTGCGGCTCTCGGTGCCGGACTCGGACCTCACTGGGTGCTGCTGGCGGGCATCTACACGTTGTTGGCGGGGCTCGTTCTGGCTGTTGGATATGTTGCGGTCGGTGCGGTGCGGACCGCTCTGGGGCCGCCCGGCGTCACCTGGTCCATTCGCTGCCAACTTGGATACCTGCGCGCGCAAGAAATGCGGCGCGAGCGTTTTCCTTACGCCCTTGCGATTGCAGTTGGCGGCCTGCTCGCCCTGCTGCAACGGGGGGATCTGGCCTCTGCCTACGACCAGTTTTCAGGAGCGCTCTGAATGAGTACAGCAGACCTCATTTCAGGTCTCGTGCCGCCACAGGGCGATGGGTCGCAGTTGGCGGCCTCACGGCTGAGAGCCCTGGCGCCCCGCCCCGGAAGCGTGACAGCCACCGGGCTCGAGCCGGAACTGCTGGGTGATCTGACCTCCAAGCTGCTGTTGTGTGCTGGAGTTCTGAGCATGCGTAGCCTGGCGCAGCGGCTCGCCTTACCCGGAGTCGCGTTGAATGAAGTGTTGCAGATGCTCCGCCGGGAGGCCCGCGTTGGGATCAGGCCGGATAGCATCGACTCTGATCTCTCTTACGAGCTGACCGAGCGGGGACGTCAACTGGCGCTGGCGGCGCAACAGCGGGATGGATACGTCGGGCCCGCCCCAGTGCAACTGGCCGATTACGTGCGTATCGTCAACGCGCAATCGGTGCACTGTCGCCAAGTCAACCGTCGTACGATGCAGAGAGCACTGGGCGACATGGTGCTCTCTGAAAGCCTGCGCGATCGGCTTGGCGCGGCATTGAATTCTGGCAGGGCCATCGTACTGCATGGTCCCGCGGGTACCGGCAAGACGTTCATCGCGCGTCGCCTGGAGCGGGCTCTCTCAGGCGAGATTCTGATTCCGCACGCCATTCTCGTGAATGGTTCGGTGGTGCGCCTCTTCGACCCTGCGGTTCACGAGCCCATTGAGCTCGCCGACGCCGAGTCGCCGCTGTTGCTCAATTCTGGTTTCGATACACGCTACGTATGTTGCGAACGGCCCGTAGTACGGGTTGGCGGCGAGCTCGACAATTCGATGCTGGAGGTCGAGCGGCGCGAGGCGACCCACGAGTACCTCGCACCCATACAGCTCAAAGCAAACAACGGTCTGCTGATCGTGGATGACCTGGGACGCCAGAACATGGAGGCGGAGCGAATCCTGAATCGCTGGATCGTTCCGCTCGAGGAACGGGTCGATCATTTCTCGCTCGGAGGTGGAGTTCACTTCACCGTCCCATTCGACCTGGTGCTGGTGTTCTCGACCAACCTCGAGCCGCAGACACTCGCGGACGGCGCCCTGTTGCGCCGGATGGGCTACAAAATTGCCTTCGGTCCCATTTCAGCCGATGCCTATCAGCAGATCTGGCAGCGTGAGTGCCTGGGCCTGGCACTTCCGTACGACAAGGACCTCGTCGACTTTGCAGTAGAAGAGCTGCACCGCAAGCGCGGAGTCGACCTGTTGCCCTGCTATCCGCGCGATTTACTGAATATGGTGGTGGACAAGCTGCGTTATGACGAGCGAGAACCGGTCGTCGACCGTGAGCTGTTGACCTGGGCGTGGGACAACTATTTTTTGCAATCGAGGTGAACCATGGCACGTCGTCGTGGGCCGTTACTGGTGATGATCTCCCTTCTTCTGGCCGTGCTGGCCGCGTGGGTGGCCAACAATTGGCTCGCGTCGCGCCTGCAGGCGCGCCCCGCGCCGGAGCAGGATCACATCGTGACCGCGGCCATCGAAATCCCGCTCGGCACCAAGTTGGAACAGCGTCATCTGGCCATGATCGACATGATTCCGGGCAAGGCGCCTGCCGGATCGTTCCACAAGTATGAGGATGTCATCGGTAAGGTGGCATCCAGTTCCCTGATAGCTGGAGAGATCGTGCTCGCGCCGCGCCTGGCGGACGCCAACGGCGGCAGCGCCCTTGCATCGGTAGTGGCGGCCAACATGCGTGCCGTTAGCGTCCGGGTAGATGATGTCGTAGGCGTCGCCGGCTTCTTGTTACCCGGGAACCGGGTCGATGTCATTGCGACGGAAAAGGACTCCGGCGGTAGCCAGGTCCGTGCAACAACAATTTTGAGTAACGTCAAGGTGCTCGCGGTGGACCAAACCGCCGCCGCGGATAACAGCCAGCCTGTCGTGGTGCGTGCGGTTACGCTGGAAGTCTCGCCTGCCGACGCCGAAATCCTGCTGAAAGGTAAGACTGCCGGCTCCATCCAACTCACATTGCGCAACCCGCTCGATGAGTCCGATGCGCGTACCAAGGTGGCTGTCGCACCGCCGCCGGTTCCAAGAGTGGTTCGGGTGCCGGTGCTGGTGCCACAACCCGCGGCACCCCAGATTACCGTTATCCGTGGCACGCAGGTGGCGCGTGTCATCCAGACAGCCATTGATAAATAAGAACAACCTATCGGGTGCCAACTAATGCGATTCACGAAAAGGAAGATTGGGATTGTGCCGGCCGTGCTGGCTGGTGGACTTGCAGTCGTCTGCGCCGCCCAGGAGCCATCGGTTCCCCAGCTCACCCCCATGGCGAGTCTGACGGGTGATGGGACTACCATCGAACTGGCGGTACCGCTGTTCAAATCACGCGTGGTGACGGTCGCCGGTCCTGCTACTCGCGTTTCGGTCGGTAGCCCGGATATCGCCGACATCGTGGTGATCTCTCCGACCCAGCTGTACGTGCTGGGTAAGGATGTGGGAACGACGAATGTCTTGCTGTGGAACAGCAGCAATCATCTCATAGGCACGATCAGTGTCCTCGTACAGCACGATCTCGAGGACCTCAAGCGAAAGCTCGCACAAGTGCTTCCCGGCGAGCCGATCGAGGTGAGGTCAGCGCAGCGCTCCATCGTTCTGTCGGGAAGAGTGAGCGATACTACCAAGATGAGCGCAGCTGTGCGCATTGCCGAGACCTACCTCGCGCAGATTCAAACCGCAGCGGTTCCCGAGGCATTCAAACAGCAGACAAACTCAAGGCGCGAGGACAAGACGGTCGGAGAGGTGATAAACCTTCTGTCGGTCGGAGGCGCGCAGCAGGTGATGCTCGAAGTAAAGGTCGCCGAGATGCAACGCTCCGAGCTGCGCTCGCTCAATGCTCAGTTCAATGCGTTTCGCAATGGAGGCCAGTGGAACTTCGGCGGTGTCAACGGTGGGGCGACTTTCCCGCATTACCTCGACCCTCAGGGACACATGGCACCGAGCTTTTATTCGACGACACCTGACCCCAATCTGGGAGGCGCGCCGCGACTGACACGCTGGGGACCGGCGATCGATCAGTTCCTACCCAATCCCATGTCCATCGCGGACAGGGGGTTGTTTGCAAGCTTTCTCGATCAGAATCTCCTGTTCAACCTGGCACTCGACGCAGCCAAGAACAAGGGGCTCGCCCGGATACTCGCGGAGCCGACCCTGACGACTCTAACCGGTCAGGAAGCGAAGTTTCTCTCCGGTGGCCAATTCCCCATACCGGTCGCCGGCAACTATGGCCAGGTCGGCATCGAATACAAGGACTACGGCGTCGGCCTCGATTTCATCCCCGTCGTTCTGGGCAACGGCCACATCAATCTCAAGCTCAACATCAGTGTCAGCGAGCTCGTCGATACTACTTCGCTCGGCGTCTCCGTCGTGAACGCCAACTCCACGTTCGTGGTGCCCTCTCTCACGCTACGCACAGCAAGTGGCACCATCGAGCTGGGTGATGGTCAGACAATCGGTCTCGCGGGCCTGCTGAATGACAGCCTGCGCCAGTCCATCAACAAGTTCCCGGGCCTGGGGGACGTGCCGATCCTCGGCGCCTTGTTCCGCAGTCAGAATTACGTCAAGGGCGATACGGAGCTCGTGATTCTGGTCACTCCCCACCTGGCCAAGCCGTTGCCCAAAGACCAGATCAAGCTCCCGACCGACAGCTTCGTCGACCCGAGTGAGTTGGACTTCTATCTCTGGGGTCGCATGGAAGGCAAGGCCAAATCCGCCAATCCGCAGTGAGGAGATCCCGACAATGATCCGCAGCTTCGTTGCAATGCTGGTTCCCTGTCTGTTACTCGGCGGTTGTGCCAGCGCCTTCGATGAGAATCTGGGGAAGGCACACGCTCAGATGATCCGTAACCAGGTCTATGACCCACCCACTCTGCAGGGTCCGCAGGACAAGCCGGTGGAGGGCATGGATCCGGATGCCGCAAAAGCCTCGATCGACGCCATGCGCAAGGACGTACCGGATCGCTCCGCCGTCAGGCATGACCCTGCCGTTACCGTGGGAACTGCGCAAGCGCAGAACGCCGGGAGTCAGTAATGCAAACGCGCGGCAAACAGCGTGGAATTACTATGGTCATCCTGGCACTGGCGATGCTGTCTTTGATTGCGCTTGCCGGGCTCGCCCTCGACGTCGGTCATGTGGCGGTCAACAAGTCTCGTTTGCAGGCGACGACCGACGCTGCCGCGTTGGCTGCCGCGAAGATCCTCGACACGACGAGCTCGACGACAGCGGCAACCTCGGCTGCCAACAGCGTCTTTACCCTCAATGCATCGCAACAACCTGAGCTGAAGTCTGTGTCAGGTAGCCTCTCACGGACGGTGGAATACTCTGCGACCTTGATCCCATTCAGCCCCGGCACCACACCGGCCCGGTACGTACGTGTAAAGGCCGCGGGATTCAGCCTGGCGGCCACGCTCACCAGGGCGGTCGGCTTCAGTGGCTTCACGCTGTCCGCAAATGCCGTCGCGGGTCCGAGTCCGACGATCGACAACGCGTGCAACATAGCGCCCATGATGGTCTGCGGTGTCCCGTCAACTCCCGCCGCACCGGTGTATGGTTACTCGGCCGGGCAGATTACGGCACTGAAATTATCTTCCGGGAGCTCCGGCTCCGACGTCGGCCCGGGAAACTATCGTCTGCTGAGCCTGAATGGCAACGGTGCGAACATCGTGCGTCAGAATTTGGCGGGTGCCTATGGCAGTTGCGCAACTGTAAACACCACGGTTCTCACCCAGCCGGGAAATCAGGCCGGCCCCGTTGCCCAGGGGTTGAATACGCGCTTCAACGAATACCAGGGTGGCGGCGTAAATGCGACGAGTTATCCTCCTGATACGATCGTCACACAGCCGAGCGGTAACAACCGCTTGAGCTGTCAGACTTCCGCGTGTAGCTCCGTCGTCACTGGTGCGGGGGGCAAGACGACGATTACCAATGCACGTGATTATCCGAGCTACAGCTACGAGGGCATGTACCAACCGCGTATGCGGTCGGGATCGTATGATATCGCTCCGGCTCCCAATGGCAACGGAGTGCCGGACCGCCGTGTTCTCGCGGTACCCGTTGGCGACTGTTCGGTTGTATCTCAGGGGCGCAGCGATATCCCGGTGCTGGGGTTGGCGTGCGTCTTTTTGCTTCAGGATGTGGATCAGAGTGGCAATGGCGGGCAGGTTTTCGGGGAAGTGCTGTCCAATTGCCAGGTGAACGGCAAGCCGGGTCCGACACCGAGCAGTGGACCAGGCCCGCACGTGATACAGCTCTATCACGTCGGCGGGAGTCCTCAATCATGACCCGTCACTGGCAACGTGGATTGGCGATGGCGGAGTTCGCGATCTCGGCGCCTGTCATGTTCGTCCTGTTGTTGGCCGTGACGGAGCTCGGCAGGGCGTTCTACCAATACAACCAACTGGTGAGCTCAGCGCGAGATGCGGCCCGTTACCTGGCGAACAAGGCGCTGCTCGGAAGCTCGGGAGTAGTCAGCATTGCGGCCACTGACAGTACCGCGGCCAAATATCTTGCCGTGTACGGTAATGCCGCCGGGAGCGGCTCACCCCTGCTGCCCAACCTTTCGACCGGACAGGTCACCATTACCAGCGATGCCAGCAACAATGTCTCGGTGAGCATTGCCTATCCGTATCAAACGATGTTCGGCGGCCGGATTGGATCCGTCAGTACGGCCGGAATGACTCTTCATGCCTATACCTCCATGCGTGCCCTATGAAAAGGACTAATCGTGGTCTCACAACGGTTGAATTCTCCATCGTTGCCACGGTGCTGTTCGTCACCCTGTTCGCGGCGATGGAATATTCCCGGCTGCTCTTCACGTATGCGGTCCTCGCCGAAGGTGCCCGTCGCGGAGCGAGGTTGGCCACGGTTTGCCCACTGAACGATCCCGGAATCGCGAACACCGTGAATTTCACCGGCTTGCCGGGGTTTACCTCGAGTAACGTCCAGCTCACCTATCTCGATATCAACGGAACTGCCACAGCCACCTATTCGGCGATCAGCTACGTCCGGGTAGGGATCGTGGGTTACTCCATTCATCTGTCGATCCCGATCGTCAATCCGACCATCGCTGCGCCTTCATTCGCGGTCACTCTGCCCCGCGAGAGTTTAGGCGTTTCTCCCACGGCCACTTACACCTGCAGTTGAGGAGGGTTCCTCGAGTGACCACGGTTCTGCTCGCTTCCCGTTCCCAAGCCGCCCTGCGTGCATTGCAACTGTGTCTGGCGGGACAGACGGAGTTCGATGCGCAACTGCGCGTGATTGCGAACGGCCATGCCGACCCGCTGTATGGCGTGCCAAAGCAGCCTGACATCCTCATCGTGCGGCTCGATGTTCAGCAGGTCGCTGAACTCACTGCGTGGACAGAGAACTCTGGTGGTGATCGTCCACCGCTGATCGTCGTCGGGCCGCCCGGGCAAGCCGAGGTCACACGGTTTGCGATTCGCGCCGGTGCAAAGGACTTCCTTGCGGAACCTGTCAATGCTGGGGAACTGCTCGCGGTCCTACAGCGAGTACATAGCGAGACGCGGGTTCAATCACGCTCGGGCGGAGCGTCGGGCAAGGTTCATGCGATCGTGGGTGCGGCGGGAGGCGTAGGTACATCCTTTGTCGCAGCCAACGCCGCTCGCATCCTGGTCGATGCCGAAGGTTCGGGTGCAGTCGCACCGATGTTGGTAGATCTGGACCTGAATTTTGCACCACTCGCACATTACCTCGATTTGCAGCCAGAGCGAGGTCTGCTGCAGGCGATGGATGCTGTGGAAGGTCTCGACGAGCACGCTCTTACGGGTTTTGGTGCCCGTCACCGGAGTGGACTCAGGGTCCTGACCGCCGCTAGCGGTCCGGCGGTGTTGCCTAAGGATGTGTCGGCGGAGAAGCTGTCCCAATTGATCGGCATCCTCTCCGCCAACCATCCACACGTCGTCGTCGATACACCGCACGTGCTCGATAGCCTGACGGCGACAGTCTTCGGTCTGTCAACCGATGTAACCCTGGTGCTGCAGCAGTCGCTGCTGCACGTTCGCAGTGCCGTGCGGCTCATGCAGATCTTGCGGACTGAGCTCGGCGTTGCTTCCGATCGCGTGCGGGTCGTCGTGAACCGGTATCAGAAGAATGCCCTGGTTCAGCTCGACGATATTCGACGTAGCCTGGACGTTGAAACGCTTCTGACGATTTCCAGTCACTACCGGAGCGCCCTGGAAAGCGGCGATACCGGTGTCCCGCTCTACGACGTCGATCGCGACTCTTCCGTCGTGCGTGGGCTGCAAAGTGTGGTTTCGGCATTGAGGGGAGAGTCGGGGGCGCGCCGTGGCGGCCTGTTGCAACGCGTACTACCGAATTTCCTGAGGAATTGAGCCAATGAACACCAGTCTGAAGGATCGCCTGGGAATTCCCGAGGCCGGGTCAGGTCCGGCTGATCCGATCCGCTCACTCACGGCGCTCGAAGTCGAGTGGAAGCAGCGCATCTACGACAAGCTGCTCACGATGCTCGATCTGTCGTTGCTGAGCACGGTCGATGAGCAACAGGCGCGCACGCAGATCCGTGATATCGGTATGCGGCTCATCGTCGAGGCTGCCGCGCCGCTGAGCCTGGCCCAACGCCAGTTCATCGTACGTCGTATCGAGGATGAGGTCCTGGGGCACGGGCCTCTCGAGCCGCTGCTCGCTGATCCCTCCGTCTCTGACATCCTGGTCAACGGGGCCCGCCAGGTCTTTGTCGAGCGCAAAGGCAAGCTGCACCTCACCGAAGTACGCTTCAATGATGATCAGCACCTACTCAACATCATTGACCGCATCGTCTCCGGTGTTGGGCGACGAATAGATGAGTCCTCGCCGATGGTCGACGCCCGCCTTCCCGATGGGTCGCGCGTCAACGCCATCATTCCGCCGCTGGCGCTCAATGGACCAGTTCTGTCCATTCGCCGGTTCGCTGTGGAGCTGTTGTCAGTAGACGATCTATTGCGGATCGGGACGTTGTCGAGCGCGGTCGCCGACACGTTGCGCGGAGTGGTTGCCGCCCGCCTGAATGTACTGATCTCCGGTGGCACCGGCGCTGGCAAAACGACATTGCTCAACATTCTCTCGAGCTTCATTCCTCGGGATGAGCGCATCGTGACCATCGAAGACTCCGCCGAGTTGCAGCTACAACAGCCTCACGTTGTGCGTCTCGAAACGCGCCCGCCGAACGTCGAGGGGCGTGGTGAAGTATCGCAACGCGATCTCGTCCGCAACAGCCTGCGTATGCGACCGGACAGGATCGTCATCGGCGAGGTGCGCGGTGCCGAGGCTCTGGACATGCTCCAGGCCATGAACACCGGCCACGATGGCTCATTGACGACCGTTCATGCCAACACGCCGCGCGATGCATTGAGCCGTATCGAAACCATGGTATCGATGACGGGTCTGCCGTTTTCGATCAAGGCGCTGCGCGCGCAAATGGCTTCTGCGATCAATGTTGTGGTGCAGGTTGAGCGCAGCGAAGACGGCAGGCGCCGTGTGGTCAGCGTCCAGGAAATCAACGGCATGGAGGGCGAGATCGTTACGATGTCGGAGATTTTCTCGTTCCGCCGCACAGGAGTGGACGAGACCGGAAAGGTGCTCGGTGCATTGCAGCCTACGGGAGTGGTGCCCGGGTTTCACAAGCGATTGAGCCTGCGCGGTATCCACATTCCTACCAGTGTCTTCAGGCCCTGATCGGGAGGCTCCATGTCAGTCGGTGTCATTCTTTTCGTGGTGTTGGTGGCGGGAGCGGTTTTTCTGATGGCTCAGGGTCTGGTAGTACCGGCCTTCGGCGACCAGGCGCGCAC
Organism: Steroidobacteraceae bacterium; assembly: GCA_036834945.1. GTDB lineage: Bacteria > Pseudomonadota > Gammaproteobacteria > Steroidobacterales > Steroidobacteraceae > 13-2-20CM-66-19. Next base: position 15,490 of record DAITMW010000007.1, on the reverse strand, counting down.
CCGCAGAAAACTCGAGCACCGCCTCGCGCAGATCGAAGCCGATTCGGGCGAGCCCTCGGCGGCGAGCCTGCTGCGCGAGAAGTATCTTCGCGAGCTGTCACCCCTGCAACGTCAACTCGAGACCCTGCCAATGATGGAAGCATTGGGGCGGATCATTGAGCAATCCGGAAGCAGCGTGCTCGGGCACCAGTTGGTGGTCATCGCTGCCGCACTCGCTTTCGGCTGCGCACTGGTTGCCGGCCTACTGCTGCAGAATCCGCTTGCGGCCCTGGCTGGTGCGATATTGGGCGGCCTGCTGCCATTCCTGCGATTGCGGTGGCTGCGACAGCGGCGTTTCGATCAACTCGAAATGCAGCTTCCCGATGCTATTGATGTCGTACGCCGCGCCTTACGTGCTGGACATCCGTTCGGCGCCGCAATCAAGCTCGTGGCGGAAGACCTCGCACAGCCGATAGCGCGCGAGTTCGAGCTCACCTTCGCCGACATCAGTTACGGCAATGACGCTCGCCGCGCGTTGCTCGGTCTGCTCGCCCGGGTGCCGAGTGTCACTATGATGAGCTTCGTCACCGCAGTTCTGGTGCAGCGTGAGACCGGGGGCAATCTTGCGGAGATTCTCGAGCAGATTTCCAAGGTTGTCCGTGGCCGCTTCAAATTCCATCGTAAGGTCCGGACCTTGTCCGCCGAGGGCCGGATGTCGGCCTGGATACTTGCACTGGTCCCGCTGATGCTCTTCGCGGTCATCTCCTTGACGAGCCCGACATACCTGCCGGTGTTGATCCACAATCCCCTGGGACAGAAACTCATCGTAGTGTCGATCATCCTGGGCGGTCTCGGAATGTTGTGGATTCGTAAGTTGCTCCGCATAGAGGTGTAACATCGTGGAACTCCAGAATTGGACGCAGCTCCTCAGCGGGGCACAAGGGTCCCGGTGGCTGATCGTGGCGATTGTCGCGATTGCCGTGTTCGCTTTCGTGTGTGGAGTGTTGTATGTCCTGGCGTGGATCGCCGATCCCGCGCGTCGCAGGCTGGGGGAGCTCGAGTCTACGCCACGAAGCTTGCGCAAGGGCTCGCTGGTGACGCGGATTGCCGCAGGCGTGCAGCCCTTCGCACGGTATGTCCTGCCGAGCAACAGCAAGGAGCGCAATGCGATGCAGGACAAGTTTCTCAAAGCCGGCTTGTACTCCCCATCCGCGATGCCGGCTTTCTACGGACTGAAGACCGTATTGGCCGCCGCTTTCCTCATGGCCTGGCTGTCGGTCGCGAATCTGTTGCCGGCACTGAGCTCACGGCAGGTCATTTTCTTTGCAACCTTGGCGGCCTTCGTCGGCATGACCATACCCAATTTTGTGTTGAACCGTATGGTTGAACGCCGGCAGCGGGCCTTACGCAATGCGTTTCCGGACGCGTTGGATCTGCTGATCGTCTGCGTGGAATCCGGTCTTGGCCTGGCTTCCGGTCTGCAACGCGTTGCATCTGAATTGGAAGTGAGCCACCCCGAGCTCGCCGCAGAGCTCACCCGCGTCAACTCTGAGATGCAAGCCGGACTCGATCGCGAGTCGGCATTGCGAAACCTGGCCACCCGCACCGGGTTGGAAGACATCCGCGGCCTCGTCAGCCTGCTGGTTCAGACCATGCGCTTCGGCACCAGCGTAGCGGATGCCTTGCGTGTCTATGCCGATGAGTTTCGTGACAAGCGAACTCAGCTCGCCGAGGAGCTGGCAGCCAAGTTGGGGACCAAGATGATTTTCCCCCTGGTTCTATGTTTTTTCCCGAGCTTCTTCCTGGTCGCCGTCGGACCTGCGGTGATCCGTATCGTTGAAGTCTTCAGTCACCATTGAGCACCTGCGTAACACGAGAGAATAGGAGTCCATGCATGCGTAGCCGTATAGTTCCCTGCCTCGCGAGCCTTGCACTCCTGTTGGTTGGCGGTTGCGCCAGCAAGGCGCCGCGCACGTATATTGCCGCGCCCAGGCAGAGTCAACAGACGCGGCAGCCTGATACAGCTAAATCGGACACCCAGCGGGCCGGTCTCGCCAAGTCATTTGATGAGGCGGTCGTCCGCGGCGATGATGCCTGGCGAGCGGGTGAAGCTGAAATGGCGCTCTATCTCTATGTCCAGGCCCTATCGTTCGAGCCGCGCGACGTGACGACGCTGAAAAAGATCGGCTCGATCGAGCTGTCCCGCGAAAACCTGCCGTTGGCCGCACAGGCATTCCTGTTGGCGGCCAACGCGGATCCGAGCGATGTTGCCCTGACCGCGCGCCTCGGGTTGATCTACCTGACACTCGGCGAAGACGAGAATGCAATCCATTGGCTACGCCGTAGTGTCGATTCCGGCAGCACGGACTGGCACGTCTACGACGGTCTTGGCATTGTGCTCCAGCGCCGTGGCGACCCGGGATCGCTCCAGTATCTGCAGAAGGCCGTGGAATTCGGCTCCGGTAAAGCCGCACCGCTGTTGCACCAGGGCCAGGCTAAATTCAAGGCAGGCGATCTCGGCGGTGCTGAAGCGGCCTTGCATGCGTCGCTCCTGGCGGGTACCTCACCCGAGGCCTGGCGACTCCTGGGTGAGATCCAGGCGAAGCGTCGTGCCTACGGGGAGTCGATCAGCAGCCTGTTGAAGGCGCTCGATGTTGCCGAGGCCTACAACACCGTCGGCCAGATGGCGCTCGCCAACGGTGACAACAAAGTGGCGCTCAGCTACTTTGAAAAGGCTGCGGCCGCATCACCGGTGTACCTCCAGGAAGTTGCCCGGGACTCCGCTATCGCACGGGAGCGGCTTGCTGCCTCGAAGCACTGAGCAGGAATGTAAGCACCGCATCGAGGTACTGCGCTGGTAGCTCGATGTTCGGCAGGTGCACGGCGGGCAAGACCAGTAGCTGCGCACCCGGAACTGTCGCCGCGATCGCCTGGCTGTGACTGAGCGAGGTCACGGTATCGTGCTGTCCGGCGATGACCAGGGTAGGGCGGGGGATGAGAGCGATCGTGCGCCGCATGTCAGTATCTCTCACGACGGCGAATGAAGCAGCAAGACCGCGCGGGTCTGTGCCGAGAACCATGGATCGAAAGCGCTCCACCTCAGGATCACGACTCTCCAGCATGTGCGCTGGAAACCAGTTATGTAGGAACATATCCGCGGTAGCGGCCATGTCACCCGCCTGCAGTACGGTGGTGATCGCCTGGTCCCACTGTTGGGCCGGCCCCAGATAGGACGCGGTATTGCTGAGGATCAATCGATCGATGCGCTCAGGCGTGTGCACGCCCAGCCATTGCCCGACGTAGCCGCCGAGTGAGAGTCCCAGGAAATGCGCCCGCTCGATCCGTAACGCATCCAACAACTCGACCACGTCCCGACCGAGGCGGTCGATAGAATAGGCGCCCACTGGAACGCTCGATTCCCCGTGACCGCGGGAGTCATACCGGACCACCCGGAAGTGACGTGAGAGTTCCGGGATCTGCAGGTCCCACATCCCCAGATTCGTGGCAATGGAGTTCGAGAGAACGAGCGTGGGCTTGTCGTCAGGGCCGTCGATTCGATAGGCGATCCTGGCGCCATCGCCGGTCACGATGCTTGGCATGAGGGGGTCTCCGTGCCGCGTTGTGCGGGTACGGGAGAGCCTAGCTTGCAGTGAGCCTTGCTTGATATTACAAAGTTCGGGTGATCTTTGTAATGAGTACAAACAATGAGTGAATTCACGCTGCACGACCTGCAGTGTTTCGATGCGGTCGTTCGTGAACGCGGTTTTCAGGCGGCTGCGGTCGTACTGCATCGATCGCATCCCGCCGTGTTCGCAGCCGTCGCGAGGCTCGAGCGACAACTGGGTCTGCGGCTGCTGGATCGCAGTGGCTACCGTGTGCGCCCCACTGACGCGGGCCTGTCGTTGCAACAGCGAGCCCGGTCTCTGTTGCGCGAGCTGGACGGCTTTCGAGTGCATGCCGAGCAACTGGCCTCGGGCGAGGAGACGCAGCTCCGGGTCGTCATCGGCGATCTTTGCCCGCGGCCACAGGTGCTGGGGCTGTTGAGCACTTTCTTCGGGCGGCGCCCGACCACGCGTCTACACCTCCAGTACGAGGCTGTAACCGGACCATGGGAGCGCCTCTTCGACGACGAGGCTGACCTGATCCTCCACCGCATCGACAAGACCGATCCGCGTCTGGAATGGGTGGACTTGAGCCCTGTCGCTGTCTTGCCGGTCGTGACCCCGGGTTTTTTGCCTTTCCCTGTTACATCCAGGATCTCGCCCGAGCAGATGCGGGATCTCACTCAGTGCATCATCCGCGACACCGCCAGGCATTCACCCGATCGCAGCTATTTTATCGTGGAGGGCGCGCCTCAGTGCACTGTTGCCGATCACCAGATGAAGAAGGAGATCATCCTTCAGGGCATGGCCTGGGGGCATCTGCCGCGTTTCATGATCGAGCAGGAGTTGCGCGAGGGGCGACTGCTGTCCGTCGTCGGGCGGCATTTTCCTGGCGTCACCGAAGAGCTCGTCGCTGCCCGCCGGCGTGACCGCCCGCACGGACCAGTTGCCATTCAACTTTGGAAGCATCTCCAGGCGCAGGCCGCCAACCTACGATCGAGTCTGCGCGCAGGCAGGAGGATCACTCAATGAGATCACCCGCAGAGCTCGGAATCGAGCCAACCACCGCCACGTGTCACTGTGGCGAGGTCCGCATTCATGTGCGGCAATTGCCCCGCACCCTGACGAGTTGCGACTGCTCCATTTGCCGCCGCTATGGCGCGCGCTGGGCGTACTACAAGGCGTCTTCGGTGCGTATCGTGGCACCCAGGTCCGGGCTCGCCGCGTACTCCTGGAATCGCCGGATACGCCTATATCACCGCTGCAAGAAGTGCGGCTGCGTCACCCACTACACCTACCGGAAAAAGCGTGCCGGGGACACAGTCGCCGTCAACGCGAACAACTTCGAGCCCACGGCGATAGCCGGGGCTCGCGTCCGGCACATAGACCGTGCCGCCAGGCGACAAAACATGTGAAAGTTGGACAAAAAATCGCGCCGGCCGACGCGTAGCATCGTTTGAATCTCAAACGGAGGGCGTGACGATGCGGGCGTTTGCGAATTTTCTGGCGAAGCTCGGCTTCCTCCGCGAGGACCTCGACTATCACGTCGTGCGTGCCTCGATGGTGATCATGTTCTTTTTCTTCGGCTACCAGAAATGGTGGGACTACGAAGCGCAGACGTTGATTCCCTACATCAGCAACGGTCCACTCATCTCCTGGTTGTATCCCGTCTTCGGCATCCATGGAGCGACCTACTTCCTGGGAGTGGCGGAGTGGTCCTTCGGCGCGCTCCTGCTGTTGGGATTCTGGAGCAAAAAGCTGAGCCTGGTGGGGTCGGCCGGCTCCGTCGTGACCTTCATCTGCACCGTGACGATCATCCCGTTCATGCCCGGCGGCTGGGCGGCCTCCGCGGGCGGATTTCCCGCCATGATCGGCAACGTGGCCTTCCTGATGAAGGATGTCGTTCTCCTGGCCGTGTCCTTCTACTTGCTCAGACAGGATGCGCTGCGGGTATTGGCTGCCGACGGGCAGAATTGACGCCGCCAGGTGTTGGGATTCATGCCCGTGACCCGCTGAAAAACCCGGGTGAAATGTGCCTGATCGCCTATGCCGCATTCCCGGGCGATGTCCTGAAGCGGGAGCTGCGAGCTCAACATCAACTCCCGGGCGCGCTGGATCCGCTGGCGCATCAGGTAGGAGCGCGGCGCTTCACCGAAGCTCTGGCGAAAGGCGCGGAAGAAATGACTGGTGCTGAGTTGAGCGATGGCAGCAAGGTCGCGTGCGTGGATGGCCGCGCGCAGATTGTCTTCGATATAACAGCGAACGCGCCGCACCAGCCAGGGTGCCAGGCCGCCCTTCGGACGAGCGCACAAATCGATTCCCAGCAGCGTCGCGGCCCGTTGGATACAGGCCCTGGCCGTAGCGCTGTCGCTGTCCAGTAGCAGTGTTGCTGTCGTCAGAAGCGCGGCCGGCTCGTCGATCGGCATGGCGTTGGCCCGGGTAAAAGTGATCAGGCTAGGGGCGCCGCGTGGTGCGCTCCAGCTTCCTTTCATTGGCTGCCGGCCTGCTATTTACTGCAGTTGACAAAGCACGGCGTGTCCGGCCAGCTAGCCCCCAATCCGGGCCCTAAACGAACGTGGAATACCATTCGGCCGGTCGCCCGACTAAATTTTCTCCAACGGTATATCTCCTGCACGGCTCCTCAGGTAGGAGGCATTGATGTCGAGCGAAGCCATACGTTCTTTTGACAGCAATGTGCTGTCGAATCTCCTGGCCACGGCGTGCGCCAGCCTGGACAGTGATCGCGACACCGCGAGGGCCTGCATTCAGCGCGCCGTGGAGTTCCTGCGGACCTCAGCCAGTGCAGGCGCCTTCCCGGCGCCGGCCGCGTCGATCATCCGAGGCGGTCTGGCTGTATGGCAGCGCAAACGCGTGGTTGCCTATGTGCAAGCCAACGTGGGCTCTGACATCCGCGTTCCGGATCTGGCGAACGCTGTCGGGCTCAGCACCGGCCATTTTTTCCGTGCCTTCCGTGAGAGCTTTGGTGAGTCTCCGCTGGCCTACGTCACGAGACAGCGCATTGGCTACAGCCAGCAGCTGATGCTGCGGTCCCGCGCGCCGCTGTCGCAGATTGCCCTGGATTGTGGCATGTGCGACCAGCCGCATTTCACCCGGGTTTTCCGCCGGATCGTCGGCATCAGCCCGGGTCTGTGGCGGCGCCAGGCCGACGTGACTCCGTCAGTTGCGTTGCAGTCGCGAGACCATGTTGACGAGGTCCGGGAGTGATCCGGCTCGCATCTTGCGCATGACGTTGCTTCGGTGTGCCTTCACGGTGTTCTCAGTGATCCCCAGCTCTCCGCCCACCTGTTTGTTGAGGCGGCCCGACACGATCAAGGACATCACCTCGCGCTCACGGCGGCTCAGGGATGTGTAGCGCTTTCTCAGGGTCAACCAGTCAGCCGCCTGCGCCAGGGCTGCCTGGCTGCGCTCGAGAGCCTGGCGAATGGCGCTCAACAGCGTCTCACCGGAGAAGGGTTTGGTCAGGAACTCGACTGCTCCGGCTTTCATGGCGCGAACGGTAGTCGGCACGTCGATGCTTCCTGTGATGAACACCACTGGCATCTCCACGCGGTCGGCGACGAGCCGTTGTACTTCCAGGCCGCTGAGGTCCGGCAAGGACACATCGAGCACCAGGCAGCTCGGAGCCATGACCCGGGGCCAGTCGAGAAATTCCCGTGCGGAGGCGCAGGTTCGTGTCTGCCAGCCGGCGCTGCTGATCAGCAGCTCGAGCGACTCGCGCATCGAAATGTCGTCGTCAACGACGAACACGCAGGCGTTCATGTCTGACCCGCCGTGGGGATGGAGAATGAAAAGGTTGCGCCGGGGCCGCAGTTCGGCTCGGCCCACAGGCGGCCGCGATGACTCTCGATGATGGCGCGGCTCACCGACAGGCCGATGCCCATACCGCTTTTCTTGCTCGTGTAGAACGCTTCGAAGAGCCGTTCCGCCTTGTTGGGATCAATACCGATGCCATTGTCCTGCACGCTCAGCAAGGCACGGTCGGCAGTGTCGCGCGCGGAGGCTACAACGAGTTGCCGGGGCCGGTCCTCGACGCCGCTCATGGCGTGCGCCGCATTCAGGAGCAGATTCACCATCACCTGGTGTAGCAGGAGCGGGTCGCCCGTGACACGTGGGAGGTTTGCGGCGAGCTCCAGACGTATCTGCACTCTGGCCCGGCGCAGCTCGCTGCGCACGAGCGCGACGGCTTCCTGGGTCACCTCGTTCAGGTCCACCGATTCGGTCATCTCGAGCTGTTTGCCGAACACCGTGCGCAGCCGCCGGACCAGGTCGGATGCGCGTTCTCCGTCACGAATCGTGCGGCGCGCGGTTTCACGCGCACCTTCCAGGTTTGGCGGATCGGAAGCCAGCATCTGCAGGCACGCACTGGCGTTGGTAATGATGCCCGACAGCGGTTGGATGACTTCGTGCGCGATCGATGCCGCCCAGGCCTCACTCGTATCCACAATCCATCTCCTCAGTTTTTGACCACGATGTGGGTGTTATCCGGTCCGTCGTAAACCCTGACTCCCGGCTCGTTCGCCAGGAAGGACAGGAACGAGGTCGGATCGTCGCATTGAAAGACGCCACTCACCTGTTGGCGTCGCAATTGCGCTCCTTCGATCCGAATGTGCTGGCGGTTGTACCGGTTGAATTCCTCCGCCACGTCGCTCAGGGGCGTGTGCTCGAAAACGAGCTTGTTCTCCGTCCAGGCTGTCGCGGCCCTGGGGTTGACACCATGTTGCAGCTCTCCCCAGCCGGACTGCGTGATGACGAGTCGGTCGGCAGCAGTGAGGAGCATCGGCCGGGTCGCCTGCGGTGAGCCCTGCGGGCCTTGCGAGGCCGGCCACTCCGGGGTGGCCAGAACCCTGCCTTCAAGTACCGTCACCGTGGTCCCGCTCATGCGCAGATCTACGTTGAATTCAGTGCCCACGGCGCGCAACAGGACTTTGCCGACCCTGACTTCGAACGGTCTCCTGGAGTCGTGCGCCACCTGGAACAGCGCTTCGCCGCTGTCCAGCTCCACGAGGCGCCGGTTGTTGCTCAGCCGGACGTGGATTTTCGATTCGGTGTTGAGTCCGATGCGCGAGCCATCACTCAAAAGAATGGAGCGGCGCTCCCCGAAGCGGGTGTGGAACTCTTCAGGGCTGGCCGACACAAACCAGGCGATCCCCACCGCCGCGAGCAGCGCCGTCGCCAGGGCGACCAGCAATGGCCGGCGCTGCAACCTACGCTCGGGTAGATAAGTTGGCGTCGAGGCGCGGCGCGGAAGCTCATGCACGACCCCCTGCCCGGTGGAAGCTTTCGCCTCACGGATCAGATCTTCCGCCGGTGTCTCGGGCCAACGGATCGTGCGTGATTTTACGGCCTTCATGAGAAGCGCCGTGCGGAGGTAGGCGGCAATGAATTCCGGTGCCTGGGTGACCCACGCGCCGAACTCGCGCCGGGTCGTTGCCGAGGTCTCCTCGCCATTGAGCGTGACCCACCATTGAGCGGCCTGTTCCGCGATCGACACCGGAATATCCTTTTCTGAGGGCATTTCAGTTCTCCAGCGCCGCGTGCAAGAGCGCATAACCACGAGCGAGATATCGCTTGACCTGTCGGGGGGTGATGTCGAGCTCCTGCGCTATCTGCTGAGCTGACTTTTCGTCGCGCAGCTTCAAAAGGAGCACCGCGCGCATGAGAGGGGAGACGGCGGCCAGGGTTTTCTCCAGCCGCGCTTGTGAAACAGTGGCCTCGACTTCCAGCTCGGGCGAGGTCTCATCGGTAAGGTGCTGATCGTCCACGGTCACCACGAATTCGGCGGGGGGTTGCTGGTCGCGCCATTCCAGGAACACATGGCTGGCCACCTTGAGCAGGTACGCCTGCGGATTGCGCACCTCACCCAGATCAGGTGCCCGTAGCAGGCGCAGGTAGGTCTCCTGGGCCAGGTCGTCGATGTCGACCGCCGTTCGTACCCGACGCCTCAGGAACCGCCGCAGGCTGCGATTCCAGCTCAGCTGCCATTCCTTGAGTAAGGACCTGTTTGACATGGAGTTCGTGTACCCTTGGGCAGACAACACCGGGCGTACTCTCATTAAGAGGGCCAGATGCCAGGATTGGCCCCCCGGGTCGCCGACTTTTTTTGCTACTACCTTTTGATTCGCAGTGAACGGCAGACGCCCACGTTGCCTTGCCGCAGCTATTGCCCTCGCGTGTGCGCCGGGTGGTGTTGTCGCTTGCTCCCTGGATGTCGCCGGACAGTCCCTCGATGCGGCCCTGCAGGAGATCGCCCGCCAATGCGGGGTCCAGCTCGTCTATTTTTCCGAGATCACTGAAGGGTTGACAACCCGCGGCCTCAAGGGCGAATACACGGTGGAGGCGGCCATGAGGTCCGTCCTCCGGGACACGGGCCTCGTCTCCCGCCGCATCAATGAGCAGACCCTCGAAATACGCGCCTTACCGCCGCAACAGGCGAGACGGGAACACCCGCAGACACCGGAGGCACCATCGCCCAGGGGCGTCGAAGACGAGCCCGAGGTGGTTGTGACGGGATTGGCCGAAGGCCTCGTGGCAACCCGGATCGCTACCCCGCTGAGCGAGATACCCCAGACGATTTCGATCATTCCGCCCGAGCAGATCCGCCAGCAGAACGACACCGACCTGGCCGCCGCTCTCGTCAATGCCGTGGGTATCACGGCGGTCAGGACGGATTCGGTGAACCAACAGTTCTTCTCCCGGGGCTTTGCCATCACGACGTTTCACCTGGACGGCGGCGCTGCTCTGCATTCCCTGAACTACTCCGACACCAATACTGTCGGGACGCCGCTGTTCCTGAACCCCGACCTGGGAGAGTTCGACCGTATCGAGGTCTTGCGAGGCGCGGATGCGTTGTTCGGCGCCAATGGCAATCCGGGAGCGACGGTCAACCTGGTACGCAAACGGCCGCAGCAAATGCCTGCCGCCATGCTGACCGTCTCGGCCGGGAGCTGGCAAAACTACCGCGCGGAGGCGGATGTCACCGGTCCGCTCGGATTCGGCGGTGCCCTGCGCGGCCGGCTGGACCTCGTTTATGACCAACGCAACTATTTCTATGAGCGGGCGGATCTGCAGCGTAAGAAGGTTTTCGGCGTACTCGAGGCCGACCTGACCGACACAACATTGCTGACTTTGGGCTGGAGCTACGCCTGGGATCGTGCCTTGCCGTCCGTGGGTGGCCTGCCGATGTTCGCGGATGGCGGCGATCCGCATCTGCCCCGGGATACCAGCTATACATTTGATTGGGGCGTGTTCCACACGCAGATGCGCGAGGCGTATCTGCGCCTCGAGCAGCAGTTCGGTGCCGCCTGGAAACTACAGCTCAACGCCACATCCATGCAGGGAAACGCTGACTACAACGTCGGCGAATTCCTCGCGGGCATCGACCCCGCCACGCACGGCATACCGACCCCGCCAGCCGCAATCTTCACGCTCAGGCCGATCAGCCAGAATCAGTTCAGCGTCGAGGCGACCCTGACCGGGGTGTTTGATTGGCGCGGCCATCGGATCTCCACGGCGTTCGGTGGCGACTATACCCACTTTCGCGGTAACAGCCTGACCGAGAGAATAGGATCCTTCGGCGCTCCCCTGGCAAACGCCTATGACTACTCGCCGGCGGACTACCCCGACCCGCGACCGCGACTCACCATCCCTTTGGAGCAACGGAACGCTTCGATACAGAGCGGCCTGTTCGCGTCCTTGCAAGCCGAGCTCATCGAGCCCTGGTCACTGACCGCGGGGCTGCGCGTCAGCAATGACAGGACGTCGACTTCCAACATCTCGTTCATACCGCCGTTGGGGCTGCAATTGGACGGCATCCCCCACAACTACGTGAACATCGGCAAGATAACGCCCTACGTGGGCACCATGTACCGGCTCAACGGCAACTACTCGCTGTATGCGAGCTACGCCGACATCTACGAGTCGAACGGCGGGTTGCTGCGCGCCGACGGCAGTCTCCTGCCGCCGGCCGATGGAGTCGACATCGAGGGGGGAGTCAAAGCCGCCTGGCGCGGCGGCGCGCTCACCGGCTTTCTGACATTTTACACCATCGTGCAGCGGGGGATCGCCGTATCCGACCCCTCCGTACCGCCAGCGACCAACTGCTGTTTCCTTCCGAGCGGCAAGAATCGCAGCAAGGGTGTCGACGTGGAGCTCAGTGGCAGCCCGCTCCAGGGGTGGCAGCTCGGCGTGGGCTACACGTTCAACAACAACAGCAGACATGCGGAAGGGGGCAGGTTCGACGAATTTGCCCTGTCGGGCCAGACGCCCCGTCATCTGTTGAAACTCTGGACGAGTCACCGCCTGCCGGGTGGCTGGTCGCGCTGGACCGTCGGCGGCACGTTGCAGGCCCAGTCCAGTAACTTCCAGTACGGCGCCTATTCTTGTACGTTGGTCGCGGTAACCCCCGACTGCTCGGGTGGCTTTCAGAACTTCCAGCTCACACAGAGGGGTTACGTGGTCGTGAGCCCACGGATCGAGTACCAGGTCGAGCCGCACTGGCGCTTCGCGCTCGCGGTCAACAACGTGTTCGACCGGATTTATTATCAGACGGTCAGTGCGCCCCTGTACGGCAACTGGTACGGCGAGCCGCGGAATTTCCTGCTTTCGCTCGAGGCGCGGTTCTAGTCTGGGAACAGCGCTCCGCGCGGGGCTTGTGCGGCAACAGCAACAAAACACCCGTTGTTGCTTTGCGCCTGCGCTGCAGCTGCCGCTGACCGCCGATAATCGCGACGGTGACCCGTTCCAGGCCCTCTCGGGAGTGATGCGCGCCTCATCTTCAGGTCCCCCGAGCCGATACGATGACTCGAGACTCACCCGCCAGTGAATTTTGCACCGCAGCAAACGTCCGTGAATTCCCAGCTCGTAGCAGTTCCAACCCTGGATGCAGCGGCGCCGCCGCAGTGGATCGACCGGCTGTATTGCGGGCTGATTGCCTATGCGGTCCTGGCTACGGCCGTGATGCTTTCCGGTGTCGGAGGGAAACAGGTCACTCATTACGTCGGGTTGATGTCGGATGCCCCGGCGATCCTGATTGCAACCATCGTTGCATTCGCCGCCGCGCACCGCGCCCGCAGCGTGCATCTGCGTCAGGCGTGGAGATGGCTTGCGGTGGCGCTGGGCGTGTACCTGGTCGGCACACTGATCTCGGTATACAGCTGGCTACACGACCGGGATCCGTTCCCGGGTCCCTCGGACGTGTTCTACCTGGCGTTCTACGCCGCGATGTTGGTAGGCACACTGCTGTTGATACGGGCAGCAGGGATCCGGGTGCCCTGGATCCAACTCTGTCTCGATGCCACGATTCTCGTCATCGGGTTCGGCGCCTTCTTCTGGTTCCTGGTCATACGCCCGGCGGGCGTGCATACGAGTGACGATGCGCTGAAAGAGGGGTTGGGCGAGGCCTACGCCGGCCTCGATTGCGTGGTCTTGCTGGTCCTGGGGGTCCGGCTGCTGACCGGTGCGACCGAGCGGCGCATTCCGTTGCTGCTGATCACCGGGTTCGCCACCATGTTCATTGCGGACATCTTCTGGTCGATCGCCAAGATGGGTGGCTATTATGCGGCGGGCGACCTGCAGGACGTGTTCTATCTCGTCAGTTATGTGCCGTGGGCCGCGGCGGGACGCGCGCAGATGCGGATGCCGGAAGGGCCGATCCCAGCCGCGGGCAACACCCCGGATGCCTTGTCACGGACCCTTCCGTATGCGACATCGCTGATCGTCTTTCTCGTGCTGGTCTATCTCGCGCGCGGTGACATTGGTGGACCGGTCGCTGTGATGACGACAGTCGTGTTTACCCTGACACTGCTCCTCATGGTGCGCCAAGGGATGGTCCTGCGCAGCGATGCTGTCGTGCGCGAGCAACGCGCCGCGCGAATGGTGGAGGATCGCTTCGAATCCCTGATTGCCAACGCTTCCGACGTCATCATGATCGTCGAGGCAAACGGTGTGTTGCGTTTCGTTTCCCCTGCTTGTGAGCGTATGTTGGGATTGCGACCGGAGGAGATCCTCGGCAAGAGTCTCCTCGATGTCTGGGCCGGGCCGGACTCCGAGCGCTTGCGCTCATTGCTGACCGAGATCGACTCCGCACCGGTCGGTACGGTAGGCCCGGTAGAGCTCACCATCGAGCGCGGACCGAATCGCCGCGTGCTCGAATGTGTGGGGAGCAATCTCACCGCCGACGCCGCCGTGCGGGGCCTGGCGCTCAACTTCCGTGACATCAGCGAGCGCAAGGCGCTGGAGCAGCAGCTTCGCCAGATGGCGTTTCACGATCCACTCACCTTGCTGGCCAATCGCACTCTGTTCAAAGACCGGGTGCAGCACGCCCTGGCCCTGGTGCAGCGCGGACACCTGCCGGTCGCGGTTCTCTTCCTCGATCTCGACAACTTCAAAACGATCAACGACTCGTTGGGTCATGACGCAGGGGACCGGCTGTTGGGCGCGGTCGCGCAGCGCATAGTTCAGCACACGCGAGCCTCGGATACCGTGGCGCGGCTCGGAGGGGATGAGTTCGCGGTTCTCGTCGAGTCGGTGGCGGATCCAGAGGACGTGCGCAAGATCGCTGCATCCCTGATCGACGCCCTGGCGGCGCCATTTCTTCTAAACAGTATGGAAGTCAGTGTCGCCGGTAGTGTGGGCGTGGCTTATTCGAGCTCCGCGACCAGTGCCGAGGTGCTGCTGGGCAATGCCGATATCGCCATGTATCACGCGAAGGCGGCCGGCAAGAATCGTTTCGCGCTGTTCGAGCCCCGCATGCAGGATGTGTTGCACGAGCGGCTGCGCCTGGAAGCCGACATCACCCGGGCGCTCGCGGAACAGGAGTTCCTGCTCGAGTATCAACCCATCGTCGACCTCGGTACCGGCAGCCTCCTGGGCGTCGAGGCCCTCGTGCGCTGGCAGCATCCTCGCGATGGCATGTTGATGCCGGGTCAATTCATTTCGGTCGCCGAGGACTGCGGGCTGATCGTGAAACTGGGGCGTTGGGTGTTGATCGAGGCGTGCCGGCAGCTGGTGGCCTGGCGTGCGGGAATCGCGGGCGGCAATGGCCTGCGCGTTGCGGTGAATATCTCGGGACGGCATTTGCAGCACGGAGATCTCATTCGCGACGTCACCGACGCACTGACGACCTCGGGCCTGGAGCCCGCAAACCTGGTGGTCGAGCTGACGGAGAGCACCATCATGTCCAACACCGAGACCAACCTGGAGCGGTTGCAAAGGCTGAAGGCGCTCGGCGTGCGCCTGGCGCTCGATGATTTCGGTACCGGGTACTCTTCGCTGTCCTACCTGCATCGCTTCCCGATCGACATTCTCAAGATCGACCGCTCATTCGTCAGCCGGCTGACGACCTCCGACAACGGTCCTGAGCTGGCGCGCGCCGTGATCACTCTGGGCAGTACGTTGGGTCTGGACATCGTGGCCGAGGGCATCGAGCTCGAGCCGCAGATCGCCTCGCTCCTGGAGTTGGGTTGCGTCGCTGGCCAGGGCTTCTTCTTCGCCAAGGCCGCATCCCTGGAGGAGTTGTCACACAGCTCGTTCGTCGCCCGCCGCAGAGAGCTCTGGACCTCGGCAGCGGCTCCGGAGAGCCTGTCCGCTACGGGGCGCTTCACTGCCCTGATGACGCCGCGAACCGTTTAGCCCGGATCGCCGTCCCGTACGTCCGACATGACAGTGTTGTAGACACGCCCGTCGATACGCACGTTCCGTAATGTGATCTCGCGCGCATGGTAGACGTAGATGGGCCCAGGAACGGCCGGGCTGGCGGGACCCTTCGCGGTCGGGGTTCCCAGGTCGCAGTCCGTGATCGTAACGTTCTCGACGGGGAGGATGGGCGGGGCGGGTTTCGGTCCGTTGTAGTCAGAAACCACGGGACCCTGTACGACGAGCGCCTGGAAGCA
>DAITMW010000006.1:68814-71556 GCA_036834945.1 Steroidobacteraceae bacterium | reverse complement strand
CTCCTCATTTATCCCTTGCCGGAGTGGGAACAGACCGAGCGCAAGCTGATGAGTCTGCCGAGCCTGCACCCGCAGTCTCGCAAATTGCAACGACTCATGGTGGGCCACGCGACGGATGTCGAGCTCGACGGGCACGGGAGATTTCTCCTACCGCAGGAGCTTCGCGATTTCGCGGGACTCAAGCGAGCAGGCATGTTGATTGGTCAGGGTAACCGCTTCGAGCTTTGGGACGAGACGCGCTGGAATGAGCAGTGCGACGAGTACCTGAAGAGCGAGGACACTTTGACTGATCTGCCCTCCGAGCTCGATTCGTTGTCGCTGTAGGCGGCACGGAACGGCTGGCCCGGGTCCTCCGGGCCGGGTAGGGCGGGGAAGGTTTAAACGGGGATGCGCGCGCTGATGACGCGTGCATCGGGCAATTAACGCGGCACTTCGGGGGCGAGATCTCACCGTGGATAAGCACACACCGGTGCTTGTCGCAGAGACGCTCGCGGCGCTAGCCCTCGAGGCGGACGGTTACTATGTCGATGCGACGTTCGGGCGTGGCGGCCATACGGCACTCATACTCCAGGCCCTGGGTCGAGAAGGCCGCCTGCTCGCGATCGACAGGGACCCGCAGGCCATCGCGGCCGGGCGCGAGCGCTTTGCCGACGAAGTGCGGCTTACGCTCGTCCATGCGGCGTTTGCCGATATCGCCGCGTGCGTGCAGACACACGCGCACGGTCGCCCTTGCCGGGGCGTGCTCTTCGACCTCGGTGTCTCATCCCCGCAGCTCGACGACCCGTCCCGCGGCTTCAGCTTCCGCGCTGACGGTCCGGTCGATATGCGTATGGACCCGTCACGTGGCGAGCCCGTCTCTGCCTGGCTCGCTCGGGCGAGCGTCGACGAGATTCGCGAGGTGATTGCAACACTCGGAGAAGAGCGTTTTGCACGTCGCGTCGCACAAGCGATCGTAACGGCACGCGCCGAGCAGCCGATCGAGCGGACCTCGCAGCTCGCCGCGATCGTTGCCCGGGCTGTCAAAACGCGGGAACCAGGCAAGAACCCAGCGACCCGTACTTTTCAGGCGCTGCGCATGTTCATCAACGATGAGCTCGGGCAGATCGAGAAGGGCCTCGAGGGTGCGCTCCAGGTACTGGACCGGGGTGGCCGGCTGGCCGTCATCAGTTTCCATTCTCTCGAGGATCGTCTCGTCAAACGTTTTATGAAGCGTGAGTCGGAAGTTGACCCCGCGCTAGTGGATTTGCCCGTGGTGCCGCCCGAGCTGCAGCCACGGCTGAAACTCGTCGGTCGCAAGGCTCGCGCGGCTGACGCAGAAGTCGGAAGTAATCCGCGATCACGCAGCGCACTGCTGCGTGTGGCAGAGAAAGTCAGATAAGCGTGGTCGTGACGACATGAACATGCTAAGCGGCAGACTGCTGGTTTTTGTCATTCCGATCCTCTGGATCGGAGCGCTCGGCTCGGCCGCGGGCGCGGTCTACTGCAAGCATCGCGCTCGCGAGATGTTCATCGAGCTCGAGAAACTGAACGCGCGCCGGGATAATCTCGAAATCGAGTGGGGCCAGTTGCAGCTCGAGCAGAGCGCCTGGTCCACGCAAGCCTTCGTGGAGCGCGTTGCCAACACCAAGCTCCACATGGAGATGCCGCCGCCGAAAGAGATCGAGATTGTCGCCCCATGAAGAGTCGCAGGTCATTCGATGCACCGGGCTCGTTTCGCTGGCGGGCCTACTTCCTGATCGGCGTGCTCGTCTGTGGCGCCGTCGCGCTGGTCTATCGCGCAGTCAATCTGACACTCGTCGATCACACCTTCCTGGCTAAGGAGGGTGACGCCCGTTTTTCGCGCGTCGTGCAGATTACGGCGCACCGCGGCACGATCACGGATCGGTACGGTGAGCCGCTTGCGGTCAGCACGCCTGTTGATTCCATCTGGGTGAATCCGAAGGAGCTGGCGCTAGCGCCTGATCAGCTGCCGCGCCTCGCGTCCGCTCTGAAGCTCGATCGGCAGGATCTGGCCCGCCGCATCACCAGCAACCTCGATCGCGACTTCCTTTATCTCGCTCGCGGTCGTGCCCCGGCCGAAGCACAACGGATCAAGGCGCTCGGAATTCCTGGCGTTTACCTGTCGCGTGAGTACCGTCGGTACTATCCATCGGGAGAAGTCGCGGGGCACATCCTCGGGTTCACCAACATAGACGATGCCGGGCAGGAAGGCCTGGAGCTTGCATTCGATCATTGGCTTGCCGGCGAGAATGGCGCCAAGCGGGTCATCCAGGACCGATACGGACACATCGTTCAGAACGTCGACAGCATCCGGCCGGCCCGCCCCGGTCGCGACCTCGTACTGTCGATCGACCTGCGTATCCAATATCTCGCCTATCGGGAGCTGAAGGCCGCCATTCGCGATCAGCGCGCCGCCGCAGGTTCGGTTGTCGTGATCGACGTCAGCACCGGCGAGGTTCTCGCCATGGTGAACCAACCGGCGTACAACCCGAACGATCGCGAGCACGTGACACCGAGCATGTACCGCAATCGCGCCGCGACCGACATGTTCGAGCCCGGCTCCTCGATGAAGCCGTTTTTCGTGGCGGCCGGTATCACGGCCGGTAAGTACGACGACCACAGCATCATCGATACCTCGCCCGGGTTCATCAAAGTGGGCGCGAAAATCTTCGAGGACGAGCACGATCTGGGTCCCGTCAACATCGCCACCATCCTGGCGAAGAGCTCGAACGTCGGCATGGC
>DAITMW010000006.1:22068-68714 GCA_036834945.1 Steroidobacteraceae bacterium | reverse complement strand
TTTGCCGTTTTCGGTGGCGTGGCTCCTGCCACCAACCCACGGCTGGCCGCCGTCGTCGTCCTCGACGACCCCAGCGCAGGCAAACACCAGGGAGGCGAGGTCTCCGCTCCCGTATTTTCGGCTGTTGTCGGCCAGGCGCTGCGCCTGCTCGCGGTCGCGCCCGACAAACAGATCAACGGTCCCGAAGAGTTGCCCTCGACGCCGTTACCGTCGCGCGTAAGGACAGCCGCATTGCCATGACCCGCACCGGCTCTCAACCTGGCTTCCCGAGCACCGCGCAGTCGCTGGCCACATTGGCTGCGGGGCTCGCTTCCGTGCCCGCGGACGTCGTGGTGAGCGATATCACGCTCGACAGTCGTGCGGTGGGGCCGGGCACTCTGTTTCTCGCCTGCAAAGGACGAACCCATCATGGGCTCAAGTTCGCGCAGCAGGCGGTGTCTCAGGGCGCGCGTGCGGTGCTGTACGAGGAGTCGCCTGACGTCGACAGGCCCGATTTCGGGGCAGGGGTCTTTGTTGCCGCTGTTCCACAGCTGAGTCAACGCGCCAGCCTCATCGCCGATCGTTTCTTCGGCGCGCCATCGCAGGCGCTGACCATGGCAGGCATCACTGGGACCAACGGTAAAACGACTTGCGCCTGGCTGTTGGCGCAGGCGCTGCAGTTTTGCGGACGCCCCGCGGCTTATATGGGAACTCTGGGGTATGGCCTGGCCCAGGGGTCCGGGCGTAATCCGACGATCACCGCGACCGAGCACACGACGTCCGACGCCGTCACCGTTCAGCGTCACCTCGCGGCCTTGAGGAATCTTGGGGCAGAGTGCGTCAGCATGGAGGTCTCATCCCACGCGATTGACCAGGACAGGGTCGCTGCCGTGCGCTTCAACACCGCGGCCTTCACGAACCTTACTCGCGACCACCTCGACTACCACGGCACGATGGAAGCATACGGCGCGGCGAAAGCGCGTCTGTTCGCATGGCCATCGCTCGTCAACCGCGTCATCAACGTCGATGATCCGTTCGGTCTGGCACTGGCGAGCCAACCTTCCCAGGCCCGTCTGGTCATTACCAGCCAGAAGGGTCCTGTCAGCGCGGTGCGACATGCGGAGCATGTACGCGCCATCCGAGTGACACCCGACCCGAATGGTCTCGTGATCGGAGTGGACACGAGCTGGGGATCCGCCGAGCTCACCGTACGACTGATCGGTGAGTTCAACGTGGATAACGTGCTGACGGTGTTGGCGGTGTTGCTGGCGTGGAACGTTCCATTGGCTCAGGCCATCAAGGCGCTCGAGCAGTGCAGGGCGGCGAGCGGACGCATGGAGATGTTCGGTGGACGTGGCCAGACTCCTTTGGCGATCGTGGATTACGCGCACACACCGGATGCACTCGCTAAAGCTCTAAGTGCTGCGCGCCTGCACTGCCGCGGGCAGCTTCGCGTCGTGTTTGGGTGCGGAGGCGACCGCGACGCAGGCAAACGGCCTCTAATGGGTCGCATCGCCGCGGAGTTGGCGGACGACATCATTGTCACCGATGACAATCCTCGGACGGAGGATCCGGCGCGGATTGTTGCGGAAATCGTCGCCGGTATCGGCGGCGCGGCTGGCCCGTTGGTCCGCCGGGCTCCGACAGTCATCGAGCACGATAGGGCGCTCGCCATCCGGATGGCTCTCCAGCGTTCCGTCGCTGACGATGTTGTGCTCGTCGCAGGCAAGGGGCACGAGGACTACCAGATCTACGGTCGCGAACGGCGGCCGTTTGTGGACCAGGCGATCGTCACGGCTGCCTTGGAACAGAGGTCGCGCGTATGACAAAACAGACGCTCGCGCACTTCGCTCATCTGTGTGGCGGCAGCCTGAAGGGGGCCGATGCTCCCTACACCAGTGTCTCCACTGACACGCGAACGCTTCCAAAGGGCGCTCTTTTCGTCGCCCTGCGGGGTCCGAATTTCGATGGGAACCGGTTTGTCGGCGCCGCGCTGGCGGCCGGCGCGGTCGGTGCCGTCGTTGACGCAGAACAGCCGGTCGCCCCGGCTGGCCGCTCAAACGCCGCTCTTTCGCAGATCGTCGTTTCCGATACGCAGGCGGCGCTCGAGAGGGCCGGACAGGGTTGGCGCGAGCAGTTCGCCATCCCCGTGGTCGGTGTTGCCGGTAGCAACGGGAAGACCACCGCGAAGGAGATGACGGCCGCGATCCTGAGTCAGATGGGAAATTGCCTGGCAACGCGCGGCAACCTGAATAATCACATCGGCGTGCCTCTGACACTTCTACGATTCGAGCCCGCGAACCAGTTCGCGGTGGTGGAGATGGGTGCCAACAATCCAGGCGAGGTCGCACACCTGGTACGGATCGCACGGCCCACGGTGGGGATGATCACCAACGCCGGAGCCGAACATCTCGAGGGATTCGGGAGCATCGAGGGAGTCGCGCGAGCGGAAGGTGAGATGGTCGAAGGGCTTGCCCCTGAGGCGACCGCCGTCATCAACGCGGATGATGAGTTCGTGGACCTGTGGCGAAAGCTGACGCGAGCCCGCGTCGTTACCTTCGGAGTACGCGCCGCCGCCGACTTCAAGGCTGACGATGTGCGCACGACCATCGGGCCGGATGGTTTTCTGACTCAGTTCAATCTCGTGTCTCCGCTGGGGCGCGCGCCTGTCGTGCTTCACATGGGTGGCCGCCATAACGTGTCGAACGCGCTTGCGGCGGCGGCTGCGGCTGCGGCGGCCGGTGCGGGACTCGAGCAGATTGTGGCCGGGCTTGGAACGATGCGCGCGGTAGCCGGTCGATTGCAGTTCAAGAAGGCGCTCAGTGGAGCTTGGATCATCGACGATTCCTACAACGCGAATCCGAGCTCCATGCGCGCGGGAATCGAAACACTGGCGGAGCTGGATGGGACGAAGTGGCTCGTGATCGGCGATATGGCGGAGTTGGGTGAGTTCGCGCCCGCCGCGCACAAGGAAATCGGAGAGTTCGCGCGAGCGCATGGCATAGAGCGACTGTATGCCATCGGGGCGTTGGCGAAGCTGGCTGTCGACAGTTTCGGCGCGGGGGCACAGTGGTTCGCGGATGCACCGGCGCTGTCGAGTGCGCTGGCGCGCGACCTGGGCGCACCGGCAGGCGTGTCGGGACCCGCCGTGCGGCTGCTCATCAAGGGATCACGCGTGAACAGGCTCGAGCGTGTCGTGGACATGCTCGTAAAGGGATCCACTCAACCGACGGGCGGCCACTAAGTGCTGTACTGGCTGACACAACATCTGACCGGCCACATCTCCGGCTTCAATGTCTTTTCCTACCTGACGTTCCGGGCAATCCTGGCGACGGTGTCCTCGCTCATCATCTCGCTCATCGTCGGGCCGGGAATGATCGACAAGCTGTCCCGGTACCAGATCGGGCAGGTCGTGCGTGACGACGGTCCGAAGACCCACCTTCCCAAGGCCGGCACTCCGACCATGGGTGGCACGCTCATTCTCGTCACGACGCTGGTCAGTACCATCCTTTGGGCCGAGCCCTGGAACCGGCTCGTCTGGACCGTCATCGGTGTCACGTTCGCCTTTGGACTGATCGGCTTCTACGACGACTATCTCAAGCTCGTCGTGCGCAACCCCAAGGGACTGGTAGCGCGGTGGAAATACTTCTACCAATCGGTCGCGGGGCTGGCGACGGCCGTCACTCTGTACTTCACGGCGACCAGTCCGCAGGAAACCACGCTGTTCTTGCCCTTCTTCAAGACATTCGCGGAGCCGCTGTCGGCGTTTGGATTCATTTTCGGCACGTACCTGATGATCGTCGGCTACAGCAACGCGGTGAACCTCACGGATGGTCTCGACGGACTGGCGATCATGCCAGCCGCCCTGGTGGCCGCGGCGCTGGGCATCTTCGCGTATGCCAGCGGTAACGCGGTGTTCGCCCACTACCTGCAGATCCCGGAGATCAAGGGCGCGGGCGAGCTGTTGATTTTCTGCGCGGCACTGGCCGGGGCGGGCCTGGGTTTCCTGTGGTTCAACGCCTATCCGGCCCAGGTTTTCATGGGGGATGTCGGGGCGCTCGCCATCGGCGCGGCCCTCGGCGTCATCGCCGTGATCGTGCGGCAGGAGTTCGTGGCGCTGTTCATGGGCGGCGTGTTTGTGATCGAGACGGCCTCGGTCATTCTGCAGGTGGCGTCGTTCAAGCTCACCGGTAAGCGGATCTTCCGGATGGCGCCCATTCATCACCACTTCGAGCTCAAAGGGTGGCCGGAGCCGAAGGTGATCGTGCGGTTCTGGATCATTTCCCTGCTGCTGGTGCTGGCAGGGCTGGCCACGTTGAAATTGCGATGAGCGCGAGTACTGCAAAACAAACTTACGCAGTCATCGTGGGGCTCGGCCGCACCGGGCTCTCTTGCGCGCGCTATTTGCACGCGCGCGGCTGGCGCTTGGCCATTACCGATACTCGGCAGAAGCCTCCCGAGCTGGCGCGCCTCGCCGAGCTCGACCCGGGTATTCCTGTGAGCGTGGGTGGTCTCGATGCCCGGCTGTTGGATGGCTGGCCCATGGGTCCTCCGGGCGCCGATTGCGTCGTGGCATCGCCGGGCGTGTCGTTGGCGGAGCCGTTTTTCGTCGAGGCTCGCCGCCGTGGGTTGGAAATCGTCGGGGACATCGAATTGTTCGCCCGCGCGGCCGATGCGCCGGTCGTCGGAATCACAGGCACCAATGGCAAGAGCACGGTCACCACGCTTGTAGGCCGCATGGCTCAGCGAGCCGGGTTGCGGGTACGCGTCGGGGGAAATCTCGGCGAGCCGGCGTTGGATTTGCTGAGCCCGGGTTCGGCCCAACTCTACGTTCTCGAGCTCTCGAGCTTCCAGCTCGAGTCGACCACTTCGTTGGCTTTGAAGGCGGCGGTGGTGCTCAACGTCACGCCGGATCATCTCGATCGCTATGACTCGGTCGAGGCATATGCCGAGGCGAAAGCGCGCATCTTTGGTCGCTGCGAAACGGCGGTGATCAATCTCGATGATCCGCTCGTGGTTGCAATGCCCCGCCCGGGGCAGAAGACGTTGAGCTTCTCTCTGCGCGCGTCGATCGGTGCTGACTATGCCGTGGCGACGCGCGATGGCGAATGGTGGCTCACCCGTCGCGGCGAGCCGCTCCTCGCTGTGTCGACGATGAAGATCAAGGGACTTCACAACGCTGCCAATGCACTAGCGTCGTTGGCTCTTGGCGATGCGCTCGGTCTTCCCATGCCCGCCATGCTCGAGGAGCTGGCGTCATTCCCCGGCTTGCCGCACAGGTCCCAGTGGGTCGCTGATATCCGTGGCGTGACCTACATCAATGACTCCAAGGGCACGAATGTTGGCGCGACCATCGCCGCGGTAAGCGGGATGGAGGGTCCGCTCATCATGATCGCGGGCGGCGACGGCAAGAACCAGGATTTCGCGGAGCTCGCCAACGTCTTCCGCGGGAAAGTGCGCCACACCGTTCTCATCGGGCGCGATGCAGCAGCCATCGGCAAAGCGCTCGCGGGCGTATGCACGCTGGAAACGTGTACATCTTTGGAGGACGCCGTGCGCGCGGCGGCGAAAGCGGCGCAACCCGGAGATACCGTGTTGCTCTCTCCCGCCTGCGCCAGCCTCGATATGTTCCGCGATTACACGCATCGCGGTGCCGTATTCACGCAGGCGGTCAAGGAGCTGGCGGCATGAGTACCACCGTCGCCGGCTCTCCGATGACCTACGCCCGCTCCAGTGGGCGGGGCAGCGTCGTGCACATCGATCACGTCACCATTGCATTGGTGCTGGCGATCTCGCTGCTCGGCCTGGTCATGGTGACGTCGGCATCGGTGTCGATCGCGAGCAAGGAGAGCGGTGAGACGTTCTACTACCTCGAGCGTCAGCTGTTGTTGATGCTCATGGGGGGCGCCGGCGCTCTGTTGGTCTTCTACATTCCGACACAGGCCCTCGATAAGCTCTCCTTTCCGCTGCTCATCACGGCACTCATACTGCTGTTCCTGGTCCTGGTCCCCGGACTGGGCCATTCGGTGAACGGCAGCCGCCGCTGGCTGCGCATCGCGACCGTCAATTTCCAGGTGTCGGAGCTCGCGCGCGTACTGATCCTCATCTATGTTGCGAGCTACGCTGCTCGACGCGAAGAAGAGTTGCGCGGCACTTTCATGGGCCTCGTCAAGCCGCTGGGACTGCTGTGCTGCGCTGGCGGGCTGTTGCTCATCGAGCCCGACTTCGGCGCGGCTACCGTGCTATTCGCGACCGGCTTCGGTGTGTTGTTCCTGGGTGGCGCGCGGTTGCGTTACGTGATCGCGATGACGCTGTTCGCGGCGGCCGGGTTCGGCGCGTTGGCCATGAGCTCGGGCTATCGCATGCGCCGCCTGAAGGCGTTCCTCGATCCCTGGGCCGATCCGTACAACACGGGCTTTCAGTTGACGCAGTCCCTGATCGCGATCGGCCGCGGTCAGTGGTTCGGCGTGGGGCTGGGCGAGAGCGTGCAAAAGCTCTTCTATCTACCCGAAGCGCACACCGACTTCCTGTTCGCTGTGCTGGCCGAGGAGCTGGGTCTCGCGGGCGTGCTACTCACGCTGGCACTGTTCATCGCCCTGATCTGGCGCAGCTTCTACATCGCGCGGCTCGCGTCGGACTCGGGGCTGAAGTTCCAGGCTTATCTCGCCTCGGGCTTCGGTCTTTGGGTGGGCATTCAGGCGTTCATCAACATCGGCGTGAACATGGGCGTGCTGCCGACGAAAGGACTGACCCTCCCGCTGATGAGCTATGGGCGCTCGAGCCTGATCGTGTCGTTGGTGTGGGTGGGATTGCTTCTGCGCGTCTATCACGAAGCGTTGATGGAGAAGCGCGGCTCTGCAACCGTACGGCAGCGGTCGAGCGTGCTGGGTGAGCGGCAGGTGCGGGCGCGCACGGCCGGGGCAGCCCAGGCGCAAAAAGATATTTTCGAGGAAGACGCGGAGGATGCGGAATGAGCGCACCCTCCAATCTCGTCTCAGGGCCCATCCTCGTCATGGCCGGTGGCACCGGGGGACATGTTTTCCCGGCGCTGGCGCTCGCGCGCATGTTGCGTGAGAAGTCGGTCGAAGTGATCTGGCTCGGGACTCAACGTGGTCTCGAGGCACGGATTGTTCCGGCTGCGGGCATTCCTATCGAATGGCTGTCGGTTGGCGGATTGCGGGGTAAGGGGCTCGTGACCTTACTGGCTGCTCCATTCCGGCTCGCCAAAGCCCTTACGCAGGCGTTGCGCGTCATGTGGCGGCATCGTCCAGTCGTGGTGGTGGGTCTCGGTGGTTTCGTTACCGGTCCTGGCGGTGTTGCTGCGTGGCTCACCGGACGTCCTCTCGTCATTCACGAGCAAAACGCAGTCGCGGGTTTCACCAATCGATGTCTCTCCCACCTCGCGCGCGAAGTTTTGGAAGCGTTTCCCAACAGCTTCAGGCGCGACATCAAGGCGCGCGTAATCGGTAACCCGGTGCGCGGAGACATCAGTGCCGTGCCGCCGCCAGCCGAACGGTTCGCCTCGCGCAGCGGCGTCATCAGAATTCTCGTCATCGGCGGTAGTCAAGGTGCGGCGAAGCTCAACGCCGTGGTGCCTTTTGCGCTGGCGAAGCTTGCGGGCTCGATGACATTCGATGTGCGGCACCAGGCAGGTGAGCGCTGGATCGAGGCCGGACGTCAGAGCTACGCCGGCGCCGGCGTGCGCGCGGACGTGCGGCCATTCATCGAGGACATGGCTGAGGCCTATGGGTGGGCGGACCTGGTGATCTGCCGGTCCGGCGCGCTGACGGTGTCTGAGCTCGCTGCTGTTGGAATTGGGGCGGTCTTGGTGCCGTTCCCTGCCGCTGTGGATGATCACCAGACTCAAAACGCGCAGTACCTGGTGCGCGAGAAAGCTGCAGTTCTGATCGCGGATCGCGATCTGACGGCCGATCGTCTTGCCGAAGAGCTGAAACAGCTCTGCGCCGGCCGCGGAAGGCTGCTGGCGATGGCGGAGCGTGCTCGGCAGCTCGCTAAACCCCACGCTACAGAAGAGCTGACAGCATCGTGTCTGGCGCTTGCAAAGGGGGCTGCATGAGCGAGCAGCAGCGCCCCACAAACGGAATACCGGCTCCGTCGGACACGGCCACGACCGGCTCGCACCCGCATCCTCGCCGCCGTGCTACCGATCGCCGCGAGCGTATGCGCCGCATCAACACCATCCATTTCGTCGGCATCGGCGGAAGCGGTATGTGTGGTATCGCCGAGGTGTTGCTCAACCTGGGTTACGCCGTGCAGGGCTCTGACGTGAAGGAGAGCACTGTGACGAAGTGGCTCTCGGGCCTGGGTGCACGCGTTACTTTAGGTCATGCCGCCGAGAACATCGCCGGGGCGGACGTAGTCGTTGTGTCAGGGGCGATTGCCAGGGGTAACCCCGAGGTTGATGCGGCCCTGGAGCAGCGCATCCCCGTAGTGCCCCGCGCGGAAATGCTCGCGGAGTTGATGCGTTTCCGCTATTCGGTTGCCGTCGCCGGCACCCACGGAAAGACGACGACGACCAGCCTGGTAGCCAGCGTGCTGGCGGAAGGCGGCGAGGATCCTACTTTCGTCATTGGCGGCCTCCTCAAGAGCGCAGGGAGCAACGCCCGCCTCGGCACGGGTCGTTATCTCGTGGCCGAAGCGGATGAGAGCGACGCGTCCTTCACGCGCCTGCAACCGCTGATCGCTATCGTTACCAACATCGACAACGATCACCTGGCAACCCACGGTGGCGATTTCGAGTTGCTCAAGGAGAGCTTCCTCGATTTCCTGCACAACCTCCCGTTTTATGGTCTGGCCGTGCTGTGTATCGACGATGAGAACGTCCGCAGCATCGTGCGCCGGGTGGGACGCCCGATTCTTTCCTACGGTCTTTCGCCTGCGGCGGACGTGCGCGCGGAAAACATCCGTCGCAACGGGCTACAGACGCAGTTCGACGTCGTCCGGCCTTCCGGAGTGCCGCTGTCTGTGACCGTAAACCTCCCCGGACTGCACAACGTACTCAATTCGCTGGCGGCGATCGCGGTCGGGATCGAGGTTGGTGTCGACGATGCGGCCATTCAACGCGCGCTCGCCAGTTTCCAGGGCGTCGAGCGTCGTATGCAGCATGTTGCCGACGTCCAGACGGCGCTCGGTCACGTGACCATAGTCGATGATTACGGTCACCACCCGACGGAAGTCGCCGCGACGCTGGAGGCACTGCGTCAGGGCTACCCAGGCCGGCGGCTGGTGCTCGCATTCCAACCGCACCGCTACACCCGGACTCACGATCTCATCGATGACTTCGGCAAGGTGTTGTCGACGGTTGACGTTCTGTTGGTGACAGAGGTTTACGCCGCCGGAGAGTCGCCCATCGCGGGTGCTGACGGGCGCGCGATCTGCCGTGCCGTGCGCAGCCGGGGCCAGGTCGAGCCGCTGTTCGTGGACAAAGTCGAAGAGCTCGCTGAATCGCTCAAAGACGTCATCCGCGACAACGACGTTATCGTCACCATGGGGGCCGGCAACATCACGACCGTCTCGCATGGTCTGCCGCAGCGTTTTGCCGAGCTGCTGCCCACGGGGCCGGGGGGGCTTACGTGAACATTCCGGTCCCCCAGGAGTTCGCACTGCGTGTGCGCCGTGACGAGCCCATGAGCCGGCACACGTCCTGGCACGTTGGCGGGCCGGCGGAGCTGTTCTTCAATCCGCGCGACCGGGCGGATCTGGCCGCCTTCCTGAAAGTTCTTCCGGGCGATGTGCCGATCCAGTGGATCGGTCTCGGGAGCAACCTGTTGGTCCGTGATGGCGGCCTGAAGGGCGTCGTCATCAGCACCCACGGGACGCTCGATCGCTTCGATCGGCTCAACCAGACCCATGTCTATGGTGAGGCCGGCCTGGCTTGCGCGCGCATCGCCAAGCAGTGTGTGAAGTGGGGTCTCGGCCCGGCCGAATTTTTCGCTGGAATTCCCGGGACACTCGGTGGCGCCCTGGCCATGAACGCTGGTGCCTTTGGCGGCGAGACATGGCGCCACGTGGTCGAAGTCGAGACGATCGATCGGCACGGCCAGGAGCACACGCGCCCCGCGAGCGAATACCAGGTCAGCTACCGGCATGTCACTGCGCCCGCGACGGAGGAATGGTTCGTGGCCGCGAAGCTGACTTTCGAGCGCAGCCCGGCCGTCAACGAAGCCAAGGTTCGTGAGCTGCTCGAGAAGCGCAAAGCGTCGCAGCCCATCGGCGAGTGGAGTTGCGGCTCCGTGTTCACCAACCCGCCCGGCGATCATGCGGCGCGGCTCATCGATTCCTCCGGTTTGAAGGGTTTCCGGATCGGTGGGGCCTCGGTGTCCGGGAAGCATGCGAATTTCATCATCAATCACGGGCAGGCGACCGCGGCCGACCTGGAGCGTTTGATTCAACACGTCCAGGAGACCGTGGAGAAGACTCACGGAATTCGCTTGAGCCCCGAGGTCCGGGTCGTGGGGGAGGCCGCCTGATGCGACTCCAATATGATCCAAGCGCCCTGCGCAGCGTGACCGATCCCAAGGAGTTCGGGCGTGTCGCCGTGCTTTTCGGTGGCGACTCGAGTGAGCGTGAGATCTCGCTGTTGTCCGGTAATGCCGTGCTCGAGGCGTTACGCCGCCGGGGTGTCGACGCCCACCCGTTCGACCCGCGCGACCGAGCGCTGGCAACGTTGCTGGAGGAGCGATTCGATCGAGTCTGGATTGCTCTGCACGGCCCGGGCGGTGAGGACGGGACTTTGCAGGGAGCGTTGGAATACCTCGGGGTGCCCTACACCGGCAGCGGTGTCATGGGTTCCGCGATCGGCATGGATAAGTTGCGCACGAAGCGCCTGGCGCAGGCCATCGGTGTCGGTACGGCCGAATATGTCGTCCTGCGCGGCCCGCAGGACTTTGAGATCGCGGCGGAGCGGCTGGGTTTTCCGATGATCGTGAAGCCCGCGACGCAGGGCTCGAGTGTCGGCATGACGAAGGTCGAACGTGCGGCGGACCTTCCGGCGGCCTACGAAGCAGCGGCCGCCCTGGAAACGAGTGTGTTCGCGGAGCCCTGGATCACGGGCAAGGAGTACACGGTTGCCGTTCTGCAGGGACGCGCATTGCCGTCAATCCGTATAGAGACCCCCAAGAGCTTCTACGACTACGAGGCGAAGTACTTCAGGGACGACACGCGGTATTTCTGCCCATCCGGTCTTTCGAGCCAGGCCGAGCAGCATCTCGCCAACCTGGCCCTTGCGGCCTTCGATGCCGTGGGCGCATCCGGTTGGGGTCGCGCGGACTTCATGGCCGATGCGACCGGCCGGCCGCTCCTGCTCGAGATCAACACGATACCGGGCATGACGAGCCACAGCCTCGTGCCGATGGCGGCACGGGCGGTCGAGATCGACTTCGACGAACTGGTCTGGCGTGTTCTCGAAACGAGCTTCACCAGGAGCGCACAACGATGATGGCGCGACCGAAGAACCGTCGTAAGCAGTCTGAGCGCCGTTGGCACCTGCCTCAGATCAACTGGCGTGCGCTGGGGATTTCCCTTGCCGGCGTGCTCGGTATCTGCGCTGCCGCCGGAGTGGTCATGTGGGGCCTGGACCAGCCCATTCAGACCGTGTCGGTCTCTGGCCGCTTCCAACACGTGGCGCCCGGTGACGTCGAGCGCGTCGTGAAAGAGCGAGTGCGCGGCGCCGGTCTGTTGACGGTTGATCTCGATGCTGTGCACCGAGCGTTGCACACCATTCCGTGGGTCGATGCAGTCAGTGTGCAGCGTTCGTGGCCACGCGGACTCAACGTACTCGTGATCGAGCAGGTGGCCGCAGCACGTTGGGGTGAGCACGGGCTTCTCAACACGCGCGGCGAGCTGTTCGCCACCGATGAGCGGCATATTCCGCCGGAGCTGGCCCAATTGTCCGGGCCGGATGGCAAGGAAAAAGAGGTCGCGGAGCGCTATCTCGCGGCCGAGGGACGATTACAACAGGCTGGCCTGCGTCTCACGGCGATGCGTCTCGATGCGCGGGGGGCCTGGGAAATGGATCTCGCGAATGGAGTCACCGTGCGCCTCGGGCGCCGCCAGGTCGACGAGCGTTTTGACAAATTCATCACCGCGGCGCTGAAGCTGGTTACGCAGCGCGGCGACGACATTGCCTATATCGACATGCGTTACACAAATGGTTTTGCAATCGGCTGGCGCAGTACTACGCCGCACGCCGCTACGAGCTCGAACGGTGGCCGCAATGCTTAAGCGCTCCGAAAGAAATCTGATCGTCGGTCTCGACATCGGCACCTCCAAGGTCGTTGCCCTCGTCGGGGAGGTTGGCCTGGACGGCTCGATCGAGGTCCTCGGCCTGGGGTCACAGCCCTCGCGAGGCCTGAAGAAAGGCGTCGTGGTCAACATCGAGTCCACGGTGCAGTCCATCCAGCGTGCCGTGGAGGAAGCCGAGTTGATGGCCGGATGCGAGATCCACTCGGTGTTCGCGGGCATCGCGGGCAGCCACGTGCGCAGTCTCAACTCCCACGGTGTCGTCGCCATCCGGGACAAAGAAGTCACACAGAGCGACGTCGAGCACGTCATCGACGCCGCCAAGGCCGTGGCCATCCCGGCGGATCAGAAGATCCTCCACGTGCTCCCGCAGGAGTTCATCGTCGATGGGCAGGAAGGCATCCGCGACCCGATCGGCATGTCGGGCGTACGGTTGGAAGCCAAGGTCCACATTGTCACCGGTGCCGACAGTGCGGCGCAGAACATCGAGAAATGCATCCAGCGCTGCGGTCTCGAGGTCGACGACGTGGTGCTGGAGCAACTCGCGTCGAGCTTCGCCGTGTTGACCGAGGATGAGAAAGAGCTCGGCGTCTGCCTGGTCGATATCGGCGGCGGCACCACCGACCTGGCCGTGTTTGCCAACGGTGCCATCCGGCACACGGCGGTGATTCCGATCGCGGGCGACCAGGTCACCAACGACATCGCCGTCTCCATGCGCACGCCCACGCAGTATGCGGAGGACATCAAGATCCGCTATGCCTGCGCACTGTCGCAGTTGGCCAATCCCGACGAGAGCATCGAAGTGCCCAGTGTCGGGGACCGCCCGGCCCGCCGGCTCGCCCGTCAGACCCTGGCCGAGATCGTGGAGCCCCGCTACGAGGAGTTGTTTGGCCTCGTGCGTGAGGAGTTGCGTCGCAGCGGTTTCGAGGAAGTCATCGCCGCCGGCATCGTTCTGACAGGCGGGAGCGCCAAGATGGAAGGCGCGATCGAGCTCGCCGAGGAAGTTTTTCACGTACCCGTCCGTCTCGGCCTGCCGCAGTCCGTGCAAGGCCTGGTGGACGTCGTACGCAATCCGATCTTTTCAACGGGTGTCGGGCTCCTGCTCTACGCCCGTGACAACGCCATGCCCGTACGTCGCGGGCGATCCCTGGGCGGCAACGCGAAATCGGTCATCGACCGGATGCGTTCCTGGTTCCAGGGCAACTTTTGAAGCTGACAGACAAGTAAGAGGAGCGCGAAAACATGTTTGAATTGATGGACGCGTATAGCCAGAGCGCCGTCATCAAGGTGATCGGTGTGGGTGGCGGCGGGGGGAACGCCGTGGCTCACATGGTCACCAGTGGCATCGACGGCGTCGAGTTCATGTGCATCAACACCGACGCGCAGGCCCTGAAGCACGCCAAGGTAAAGACGGCGCTGCAGATCGGCTGCAACATCACCAAGGGCCTCGGCGCCGGCGCCGACCCTGAAATCGGCCGCCAGGCGGCTATGGAGGATCGTGACCGCATCGTCGAGCTGGTCGAAGGCTGCGACATGTTGTTCATCACCTGCGGTATGGGCGGCGGCACCGGTACGGGCGCGGCTCCGGTGGTGGCGCAGGTCGCGAAGGAGCTCGGCATCCTCACCGTTGCCGTGGTGACCAAGCCGTTCGAGATGGAGGGCAACAAGCGCTCGTTCGTGGCCGACCACGGCATCTCCGAGCTCGGCAAGTACTGCGACTCGTTGATCACCATCCCGAACCAGAAACTGCTGACGGTGCTCGGACCGCAGACCACGTTGCTGGATGCCTTCAAGTCAGCCAATCAGGTACTGCAGGGTGCGGTGCAGGGTATCGCCGAGCTGATCACCCGTCCGGGTCTCATCAACGTGGACTTCGCGGACGTGCGAACGGTGATGGCCGAGACCGGCATGGCGATGATGGGATCGGGAGCAGCCTCCGGCGAGAATCGCGCCAAGGAAGCCGCGGAAATGGCGGTGTCCTCACCGCTGCTCGAGGATATCAACCTCGCCGGAGCGCACGGCATCCTGGTCAACGTCACGGCGGGCATGGACCTGTCGATCGGCGAGTTCCAGGAGGTCGGCAATATCGTCAAGCAGTTTGCCTCGGACGATGCGACCGTTGTCGTGGGTACCGTCATCGACCCGGAGCTGTCGAACACAGTGCGGGTGACGGTCGTTGCGACCGGACTCGGTCGCCCCGCGGCGACAGCTCGGCCCGTTCCGCAGTCCCGGGAGCGCGAGAGCGCGCCTCCGCGCGAGTCTCACTCTCATCGCGAACCTACGGGTCGTGGTGAGCCTGCGATGCGTGTGGTCCGGCGGTCTCCGATGTCGACCAGCGATTACGCGGCGCTCGACAAGCCCACGGTTCAGCGGCAGCGCGCGGTGGGTGACGGCTTGCGGCCGGATACCGATCCGGAGGATTTGCTGGACATCCCGGCGTTCCTGCGACGTCAGGCCGACTGACCTGCCTGGCGGACCGGAGGTCCGCCAGGTCAGTAAGCAACAGAGAGCGTGGGATCGCTTCTGGATGAGGGCCTTGAGCTTTGTACGAGGCGCCACAATCTAGCTGTTGTGCTTGAGCGGAAGCATGGAGCAGTGTTTTCGCCTGTGATACGGTAGCGTGCTTGGTCAGAAGCCGCTTACGAAGCGCCTCCATCGCGAGGCGCCGCGTACTTTTCGGGTGCTCGAGCGTTGTTCTCGAGGTCATCCCGGAAGCGGTGTGCGCGTTTTCGAAGAAGAGGAATAGCAGCAAAACAGCATGGTCGGACAACGGACGCTCAAGAACTCGATTCGCGCCACGGGCGTGGGGTTGCACACTGGAAAGAAAGTGCTGATGACCCTGCGGCCTGCCGGGCCGGACGAGGGCATTGTGTTCCGGCGGACCGACTTGGCTGATTCTGTGGACATCCGGGCCGATGCCCGGAACGTCGGCGACACCATGCTGGGCACCACGCTCGGCAAGGGTGAGTGCCGTGTCTCGACGGTCGAGCACCTGCTGTCGGCATTTGCGGGGCTCGGCATCGACAATGCCGTGGTCGAGCTCAGTGCTCCCGAAGTTCCGATCATGGACGGCAGCGCCGGCCCATTCGTGTTCCTGCTGCAGTCCGCGGGGATCGAGGAGCAGCGGCGCCCGAAGCGCTTCGTGCGGGTGAAGAAGCGCCTGCGCGTCGAAGACGGCGACAAGTGGGCCCAGTTCGACCCCTTCGACGGTTTCAAGGTCAATTTCGAGATCGAGTTCAATCACCCGATCTTCAAACGCCGCGCGCAGAAGGCCTCGATGGATTTCTCCACGACGTCCTATCTGAAGGAAGTGAGCCGCGCGC
Source organism: Steroidobacteraceae bacterium (assembly GCA_036834945.1). Lineage (GTDB taxonomy): Bacteria > Pseudomonadota > Gammaproteobacteria > Steroidobacterales > Steroidobacteraceae > 13-2-20CM-66-19. The sequence goes on along the minus strand of DAITMW010000006.1, from coordinate 53,151 downwards.
GCACTTTCGGCTTCATGCGGGACCTGGAGACGCTGCGCTCACGCAACCTGGCCCTGGGCGGCAACCTGGACAATGCCATCGTTCTCGATGAGTTCCGGGTGCTGAACGAGGACGGCCTGCGCTACGAGGACGAGTTCGTGAAGCACAAGATCCTCGATGCGATCGGGGACCTGTACCTGTTGGGACACAGTCTCATCGGCGAGTTCAGCGGCCACAAATCCGGCCACGCGCTCAACAACAAGCTGCTCCGCTCGATGCTCGCGGATGCCTCGACCTGGGAAGAGGTCGTATTCGAGTCGTACGCCGACGCGCCGATTTCCTACATCGAAGCGCCCGTGCTGCCGCTGTCCGGCGAATAGCCCGGTCGCCTACTCCAGCCTCACATCTGCCCGCCACGGGGCAATACTCGGACATTTATCGCGGTGATGCCTGGCTTGGCGGCGAGGATCTGCGCTTCGATTTCCTGGACCGCGTAGCGTAGCCGCGCGGACCACGCGGGCGACTCCGCGAAGATAACGAGCGTGCCGTCACGCTCCACCACTCCCGTCAGTTTTCCCCGGATTTCTACGGGTAAATACGTATCGAGCCAGTCTCGCCAGAAATCCTGCCGCCGCGCCTGATCCGTGACACGCTTCAAGCCAGGTGTCAATTTGGACAGTATTTCTTTAACAGAATCCGTCTGATTTGACAGACGGGAACCGGCTGTGCCTCGATTTCGAGACCCGTCGCGCTTGTTTCGTCGTGGCAGTTTCGGCATAGTCAATTTTGCTGATATTGGGCAAACCCGCTGAAAGGCGGGGACGCAAAGCCACCGGTCTAAAGCGAGGAGCCATGACAGCGGGGTTGCCAGCGGGACGCAAGCTGTTTGTTGAACTACCGCGGCCGAGAGGCTGTGAGCAACGAGAACAAGGGCGATCAATAACGCCAATTTGGGGCTCGTGCGTACTGGTTGCGTTGCCTACCCGCCGGGGCGGGGTATTGCACGCGGAGCGCGGGGCATGAACGTTATTCTTTTTTCCAGGCGCGAAGGTCGCGCCCGACAGTTTGATCTCGCGCATCCCGTGACGCTCGGTATCGTCGCGGCACTGGCGCTCGGGATCCTTGGGACCGCTTTCGCGCTGGGTCTGCAGTTGGGCAGCGGACATACCCGCGCCCTGTCACTCGGCGAGTCCTCTCACTGGTCGGCGATTCTCTCCGAACAGAAAGGTCAGATCGCGGACCTGAAGAAGCAGTTGCAGGAGCGGGTGGATGCAATGGCCATGCGCCTCGGTGAGGTGAATGCCCATGTCATCCGCCTGGATGCGCTGGGTAAGCGGCTCACCGAAATGGCCGATATCGACAATCGCGAATTCGACTTCGGCCGTGACCCGCCGAGCGGCGGACCCGAGGGCGATGGCGAAGGTGTGAGCGCCCAGATTCCCGATCTTTCCTCGATGATCACCTCGCTCGAGCAACGGGTGGATTTACGCGATTCGCAGCTCGCGGCGCTCGAGAACGTCATTCTGGCTCGCGAGCTCAAAGCACAGATTCATCCAGAAGGCCGCCCCGTCACGGGCGGCTTTATTTCTTCCTACTTCGGCGAGCGCGAAGACCCGTTCAGCGGTCACGAGGCCTACCACAAGGGTGTGGACTTCGCCGGCAGCGCGGGCTCGAATGTCATGGCGGTAGCGGCGGGCATCGTCACTTGGGCCGGCCTGCGGACCGGCTACGGCAATCTCGTCGAGATCAATCACGGTGATGGCTACGTCACTCGCTACGCGCATAACGAGAAGACGCTGGTCTCGGTAGGTCAGGCTGTGAAACGCGGTGAGGCCGTCGCTCTGATGGGCTCGACCGGCCGATCAACCGGGCCGCACGTCCACTTCGAGGTTCTGCGCAACGGCAGGCAGGTGGATCCGCTCTCGTTCATCGGTCGCTGAAGTCGCGGCCGGCTGGCCGGCAGGCGCTAAGCCCCTAATTTTCCTACTCCGCTTGAGCATGCGGGGAGCGCCCCCACCTTTCCCCTGAAGCGCAGCGTAGAACCAATTGGGCGCCGGGCGCGTCTATTGCGTACAATACGCCGCTTTCCAAAGCCCGCTCAATCCGCATAAGCGCTTGTCGGGACACATAATTTCGCCTCAGGACTGTCAAGTGCTGCACCTACTCACGCGCGTTTTCGGCAGCCGCAACGAGCGGCTCGTGCGCGGCTATGGGCGCTATGTGCGCGCCGCTGCCGAGCTGGAGTCGTCCACCCAAAAGCTGAGCGACGAGGAGCTGCGCGGTAAAACCGCTGAATTCCGTCGTCGTTTGAAAGAGGGGTCGACGCTGGACGACCTCCTGCCCGAAGCGTTTGCAGTCGTTCGCGAGGCCGCGCTACGCACGCTGAAGATGCGGCACTTCGACGTGCAGCTCATCGGCGGCATCGTGTTGCACAAGGGCATGATCGCCGAGATGCGCACGGGCGAAGGCAAGACGCTGATGGCGACGCTCGCCGCCTATCTGAATGCGTTGCCGGGCGAGGGTGTTCACATCGTCACCGTGAACGAATACCTGGCGCAACGTGACGCGGACTGGATGGCGCCGGTCTATCGCTTCCTCGATCTCACGGTCGGAGTGATCAAGAACTCCCAGAGCCCACAGGAGAAGCGTGAGGCCTACGCGTGCGATATCACCTACGGCACCAACAACGAATTCGGTTTTGACTACCTGCGCGACAATCTTGCGTTCCGCCTCGAAGACAAGGTGCAACGCAAGCTCGCCTACGCGGTCGTCGACGAGGTCGACTCGATCCTCATCGACGAGGCCCGTACCCCGCTGATCATTTCCGGTCCGGCGGAGGAGAGCACCGAGCTCTACCTGAAGATCAACAAGCTCGTGCCGCGTCTGAAGAAGCAGCTGGAAGAGGACGGTCCCGGCGACTTCTCCGTCGAGGAGAAGACCAAACAGGTGCACATCACGGAGGAAGGCCACGAGCACGTCGAGCAGCTCATGTCGCAGGATGGCCTGCTGCGCGAGGGCGAGAGTCTGTACGACCCCGCCAACATCCGGCTCATGCATCACCTGAACGCTGCGCTGCGTGCGCATGCGTTGTATCGGCGCGATGTCGAATACATCGTGCGCGGTGGCGAAGTCATCATCGTTGATGAGTTCACGGGACGCACGATGCAGGGCCGTCGTTGGTCCGATGGTTTGCACCAGGCGGTCGAAGCGAAGGAAGGAGTGAAGGTCCGCGAGGAGAACCAGACGGTTGCCTCGATCACTTTCCAGAATTATTTCCGCCTCTATAAGAAGCTCGCTGGCATGACCGGCACGGCGGACACGGAGGCGCCGGAGTTCCTGCAGATCTACGGCCTGGAAGTCGTCGTGATCCCGACGCACCGGCCGATGATCCGCAAGGATGCGCCCGACTTCGTGTATCTCACGCAGAACGACAAGTTCAAGGCCATCATCGAGGACATCCGCGATTGCGTGGAGCGTGAGCAGCCGGTGCTCGTGGGTACTACGTCCATCGAGACATCCGAATTTCTCTCGGGCCTGCTGAAGGCCGAGACGATCCCGCACGAGGTGCTGAACGCGAAGCAGCACGAGCGCGAGGCGCAGATCGTCGCTCAGGCCGGCCGTCCGGGTGCGGTCACGATCGCCACCAACATGGCGGGTCGCGGGACCGACATCGTGTTGGGCGGTAAGCTCGACACGGAATTCTCCGATGCCGGCGAGATCGATGAAGCCACCCGCGAGCAGATGCGTGCGCAGTGGCAGGAGCGACATGACAAGGTTCTGGCCGCCGGCGGCTTGCACATCGTAGGCACCGAGCGTCACGAGTCCCGCCGCATCGACAACCAGCTGCGCGGTCGTTCGGGTCGCCAGGGCGATCCCGGCTCGAGCCGCTTCTACCTGTCGATGGAAGACAACCTCATGCGCATCTTCGGCGATCCGAATCGCACGAAGCGCTTGCTGCAGATGGCCGGCATGAAGGAAGGCGAGGTGATCGAGAGCGGCATGCTCACCCGCCAGATCGAGAAGGCCCAGCGCAAGGTCGAATCGCACAACTTCGACATCCGTAAACAACTCCTGCTGTTCGATGATGTCGCCAACGACCAGCGTAAGGTCGTCTACCAGCAGCGTACCGAGATCATGGGGACCGAGGATCTCTCCGCGGCGGTCCTCGGCATCATGGAAGAGGCCGTCAGCAACCTCGTCGACCAACACATGCCGAAGCAAGGCGCTGCCCAGGACTGGGACCTGCAAGGTCTGCAAGAGTCCATGGCGCGTGATTTCAACGTCAGCGTGGACCCGAAAGCCTGGCTTGCACAGGAGTCCGAGCTCGAGGAAGAGGCGGTACGGAAGCGGGTGATAACCGCGGCACGCGAGGCGTATGAGGCGAGGACGGCGCGCTACGGCAGCGACATCATGCGGCACATCGAGAAAGAGGTGATGCTGAAGATGTTGGACCAGCACTGGCGCGAGCACCTCGCGGCGATGGACTACCTGCGCCAGGGCATTCATCTGCGCGGTTATGCGCAGAAAGACTATCGCTTCGAGTACAAGCGTGAGGCATTCGAGTTGTTTGCGGCGATGCTCGATCGCGTGAAGTTCGAGACGGTTTCATTCCTCTCGAAGATCGAGATCCGCACCGCTGAGGAAATCGAGCGCGAGGAAGAGGAGCGCCGGCAGCGTCTGATGCGCATGCTCCAGGCGCAGCACGCCGAGGCGCAGTCCATATTGTCTGCTGACGCGGCGGCCGCCCAAGCACCCGCGGATGCCAGCCTGTATGCGCAGGTGCCCGGTGCCGTGCCGTCAGGTTCGGGTGCGGGAGCACCCTTGCCGCATCCTATCCCTGAGGCTCAAGGCACGTTCGTTCGTGGTGAGCGGAAGGTCGGGCGTAATGAGCCTTGCCCGTGCGGATCGGGTAAGAAGTTCAAGCACTGCCACGGTACCCTTTCGAGCGTGGAGTGAACGACGCGGTTCTGGTCGTCGCGGCCGCTCTCTATAGTCGCGACGGACGGATACTCATAGCGCAGCGACCTCCAGGCAAGCACATGGCTGGCCGTTGGGAATTCCCAGGTGGAAAGGTAGACCCGGGCGAGTCTGAGGCCGAAGCGCTTGTGCGCGAGCTACGGGAGGAGCTTGGCATTGAAGTCACATCCAGCTTTCCGTTCATGCGCCTGGCCCACTCCTATAACGATCGGGACGTGAAGCTTTCGATGTGGATTGTGGAAAGCTTCGTCGGCGAGCCCCTGGGCCTCGACGGACAGGCGCTGAAGTGGGTCGAGCCTTCACGGCTCGACGAAGAGGACATTCTCGAGGCAGACCGGCCGTTCATAGAAGCGCTGAGAGAGCGTGCGTGTACAATGCAGTCTGTCTCTCGTTTGTAATTGGACTGACATGGCTGCGCAGAACGATCTTCCGGATGTCCGCCTCGATCCCGCCGCGATGTACCGGGAAGAGATCTTCACCGATCGCCGGGCGGGCACTATCCGGCGCCTCACGCCGATCACCATTGATGGCGGAACGGATACCACCCGACCGGTCCTGTTCTCGGGTCAGACGCAGCTTCTGACCCCCGCCGGAGTGCTGCCGCTCGTGTTCGAAATCGAGGCGAAGACCCTCGAGGAGGCGTTGCAGAAATTTCCTGATGGCGTGAAGGTCGCGCTCGAGCAGGCGATCGATGAAGCCCGGGAGATGCGCCGTGAGGCGGCCTCGCGCATCGTCGTTCCTGAAGTCGGCGCGGGAGGCATCGGCCCCGGCCCCGGCCAAGGCGGCGGAAAGATCAAGTTCCCTTGATCTTTCAATGGGTTATGTGACCACATAACCCTCGTCCCGACGATTTTCCCGCCGCGCCGGCGAAAGCGCTGACTGCGCGGAACGTTATTTGCTCGCGATCGATACCCCTTCGTGGAAAGGGGGGTCTTAGGTTTACGGTCGCGAGGCCTCTATGAAGGATTTTGGTGAAGGCATGCCTGTCCCCGTCGTCAGCGTGGGCATGCCCGTCTTCAATGGCGAAACCTATCTCGAGGTCGCCATCAGCTCGGTCTTGGCGCAGACCTGCGGGGATCTCGAGCTGGTCATTTGCGACAATGCCTCGACGGACCGCACCGCCGAGATCTGCCAGGACTACGCTGCGCGAGACCGGCGCGTGCGTTATTTCCGTAACCCGCAGAACCTCGGGGCTGCCCCCAACTACAACCTCGCGTTGAGTCATGCCCGCGGCCGTTACTTCAAATGGCTCGCGCACGATGACCGTATGACGCCGACTTACCTGGCGAAGACGGTGCGGGTTCTCGATGAGCGTACCGACGCGGTATTGTGTAACTCCGTCGTTTCCTACATCGACCAGAACGGCGCGCCCATCGGGCTCTACAACTCCGGACTTTCGCTCGCGGACTCACAGTCCGCGGCCGCCCGGTTCGCGTGGATGGTCCTGCACTCGCATTCGTGCGTCGATTTCTTCGGCCTCATCCGCCGCGACACACTGATGAACTCGCTTCAGCATGGCAGCTTTCATGGTGCGGACCGTGCGCTGCTGGCCCAGCTCGCGATCCGCGGCCGCTTGATTCAACTGCCCGCGCCCCTTGTGGAGATGCGTGAGCATCCCAACCGCTACACCCGGCAGAACGTGCGCTCGAAAGACCGAGCCGCCTGGCACGATGCCTCCAAGCGCGGCAAGGTGAGCTTTCCGACCTGGCGGCTCTACGCGGAATATCTGAAGATGGTCCGTAAGGAACGCATGTTGGCGAATGAGCGTGCGGGCTGTTACTCCGCTCTGGCGCGATGGTGGATCGTCAACTGGAACATGGCGCGGGCCGGCGTGGACGTGCTTGCCGTCGTTGCGCCGGGCTTACCGACATGGGCGGAACGCGTGAAAATCCGTCTGTTCGGTGCGGCGCCTGGGCACCTGCTCGCGGACCGCAAGCGATGATCACTGTCGGATCCGTACTTCCTGGCGCTGTTCCGGTCTCCGAGGTGGCTGCTGTGTCCACCGCTGAGCAAGCCGTGCGGCGGTATCGGGTCGCGATGATCGCGGCTTGCCCCATGCCGGCCCGGCGGGGGACGCCGCTGCGGATCGAGCGGCTCAGCGAAGCGCTGATCGCGCGGGGCCACCACGTCGAGCTGATTACCTATCACGTGTCGGATGATGCGCAGACCCTGGACTTTCCGGTTCATCGCATTTTCAACAAGCGGGTCTACTGGCGCATGCCCGCAGGTCCCAACCTGCGTAAGCTGGCGCTCTATGATCCCGCGCTCGCCGTGAAGGTGTGGCGCGTGCTTGCAGGATCCCGCTTCGACGTCATTCATGCGCACCACCTCGAAGGATTGTTGGTCGCGCTGCCATCGAGATTGTTGTGTGGCGTTCCGATCGTCTATGACGCCCACACGATGTTGTCCTCGGAATTGCCGAGCTACGGACCGGGCTTCACGCGGCGGGTGGTCAGCACTGTTGGCCAATGGTTCGACGGGATTTTGCCGAGTACCGCTGACCATGTTGCGTCGGTGACGGCCGATATCCGTGATCGGCTCACCGATCGCCATCGGCTGGCGCCGGAGCGGGTATCGGTCGTGACCAACGGCGTCGAAACCGAGTGTTTCCGGGTGGATGTGCCGCCGCGCTCGGATGGGGTGATCCGCCTGATCTACACGGGAACCCTTGCTCCGTATCAGGACGTCGATCTCCTGCTCGAAGCGTTCGCCGTGGCGCACCGGCAGCGCCCCGATCTGCGCCTGTGCATGGCGGTGAGCAACCCGTTCGGTCCTTACGAGGCGTTGGCGAACAAGCTCGGGATCCGCGCTGCCATCGAGATCATTCCTGATCGTTTCGAGGAGCTGCCACGGCAGCTCGCGGACGCGGCGATTGCCGTGCTACCCCGGATGCATTGCGATGGCATCCCGCAGAAGCTCTTGAACTATATGGCGGCGGGCAAGGGCATCGTTTCCAGTGCCGGGTCCGCGAAGCTTCTCGAGACGGAGCAGACGGGGCTCGTCGTGGCCAACGGCGACGTGAATGCGTTCGCGGCGGCGATTGTTCGTCTGGCGGCGGATCCGGTGCTGCGCGAGCGGCTTGGAAGTACCGCACGCGAGTACGTCGAGCGCAACTACAGTTGGGGCCAGGCTGCCGAACGTCTGGAGCAGATCTATCAGCGGGTCGTGCCCGCGGCGGTCTAAACGGGACCGCCCCCGGGGTCGCGTGCGCAAACTGCTGCACTGATTATTTGGCCGAAAGTCGCCTATGGCGCTTTCGGCGGACATTACTTCGTGGGCCGCGGGCAAAAAGCGTGGTTTTTGCCCGCTGCGCATGGGAGTTTAGCGGCGGCGGTTCGCGCCGAGGAAAACTTCCTTCATCCTGCGTGCCGCTTCAAACACGATCGGTGGCGTCAACATGTTGGCGGCCCTGATCGCGAAGCGACGGGGATCCATCGGTCCGCGGAACTCGACAGCCTTCGAGCGTGCCGCCCAACCAGGCACTGGCGGTGCGGTGTAGTAATACCATGACAGGCACAAGCGCGCACGACCCTTCGGGCACGTGAGTGGCTTGCGGTGTCCGTGAAGTGCGTTCGGGGTGTTGAATATGGCGATCCGGTTGAACAACGGGTCGATCGTGACTTCCTGGTGCCGGGGGTCGGTCACCGGATCGTTTGAATGTAACTCCAGAGCGCCGCCCCATTCGGGGTCCCAGTTGCGGTTGAGGTAGAGCAGCACGTTGATCCGCCGATCGAGCTTGAGCTCGCGTTGCGTCGCGAAGTCATAGTGCAGCCCGAGGAACCCGCCCGGCGAGACCTTCATGTAGCCCGCCGCGTGCAGGTGCGGGTCGGGAATCAAGCCCGTGATGCCGGTGAGCCTCTCCAGGAAACGCACGAACGGCGCGCTGTTGAGCGCGTGGACGATGATCTCCGCGGTAGGTCCGAACAGGCTCGCGTCCGAGCAGACCTGCTTCGACTCGTTCACGGTATTGTAGGTGGTCCACCTGGCGCTGGCGGCCGGTAGCTCGGCGACCGCCTGGTCCAGAAGCGCCTCCGAGAGAAGTCCATCCAACATCATGTGTGGGAACGGCTTCGCGCCGCGATACTCGCCGCTGCGCGCGTCAGCGATCTGCATCAGGCGCTCGGGGTCGAGCACCTGCGACGGTACCAGGGATGGGCTGCCAATCTCGGCCGCGCGCGCGTCAGAGAGGTAGGAGTTGGGGCTGGAGGCCGCGAGTGGCGAGCTCATGGCGGATCTCCTCAGTGTAAATGGAGTTCATGATGATCACGGCATCCGGACGAACTTCGACCAACGCGTCCGGTCCCTGGATTTCCCAGCCGCTACCGGCCAGGAATTTGCCGTGCTTGTGTGGGTTGATGTCGACGATGGCCCGGAGCGAGTCGCCGAGATCCAGGGAGCTCATGAGCGACACGCACTTCGATCCGGAGCCCCAGATCGCCACTTTCTGTCCCGAGCGCCGCCATCGGTCAGCGGCCGTGGACAGCTCGCTGAGGCGATTGTCGACCTCTTGCTGGAATTTCTTCACCAGGGCGGCCGTAGTCGCGAGATCGTCCTCCTCCGGAAGCCGAGCGACGGTGAGGCCGTCCGCCGGCGTCGCTTCGATCATGAGGTACTGGCCGTCGTAGACCTTGTAGAGCCGCTGGACGTCGAAACCCTCGGCTCGGAACAACCGGGCGAGCGAGCCACGTGTGAAGTAGGTGCAGTGCTCGTAATAGACGTCCCAGAAAACGCCCGTCTCGAGCACTCGCTCCATGTCGGGGAGCTCGAAGAAAACGTTCGCGGGCCGCTTACCGATGGTCTCGCGCACCAGGCGCATGAATTCCTGCACCGGGCCGATGTGCTCGAGGGTATGGCGGCAGGAGACGTAGTCCGCCTGTAGATGCGCGTAACGCGGACCATACAGATCGCGGATGAAGGTGATCCGTCCGGCGGCGCTGCTCTGATTGCGTTCCGGATGATACCCGGGGTCCAGGCCGATCCCGCTGCAGCCGCTCAACTCGCACAGCCGGGTGAGGAACTCCCCTTTGCCGCAGCCGATCTCCAGCGCCGTCATCTCGGGGTTCAGCCCGAACTTCCGGATCTGATCGTGGCAGATCTCGTCCAGGAACTTCAGGAAGCGCGGCGAGAACGCCTGCGTCTCCTCGTAGGCCGCGCTGTAATGGTTCAGTCCGATGTCGAATCGGGTGTTGCCGATGAAACCGCAGTCGTGACAGAAGACCAGCTCGATATCACCGCGTGGAAACGCCAAGGCCTCCTTGCGGGTGGGTAGTAACAGGCAGCTGTGCGCCGGCACGTTGCTGAGCTCGTAGAACGATTCCAACGCGGAGCCGCCGCACGCCTGGCAGGGCAGTGCGGTCGCCGTGTTGGGGTGCGAGCTCGCGCCCAGCGGCTGCGCGCGCCGCGTTTGTAACTCAGGCATCCGTAAATCTCCTCTCGCGCGGCCTTCAGATAATCGTCGGCCGCGGCACCGGGACGATGAACTTTCCACCCCGGCGGCGATATTCCGCCTGTTGGGCCATGATCTCGTCCTTGAAGTTCCAGGGCAGGATGAGGACGTAGTCCGGTTGCTCCGCGAGCACACGCTCAGGCGCGGCGATCGGCAGCCGGACCCCCGGGATATAACGGCCCTGTTTGTGGGTGTTGCGGTCGGCAACGAAGTCGAGCGTTTCCTGCCCGATGCCGACGTAGTTCAACATGATGGTGCCCTTGGCGGCGGCGCCATAGCCGACGATGCGGGCCTTGCGCTCTTTCAGCCCCTGGAGCAGGTCGTTCAGCTCCGTGCGGATCTGGTCGACCCGCTTGGAGAAGTCGGAATAGTAGTCCAGTCGATCGAGACCCAGGCGTTGCTCGGACTCGATGTAGTGCTGCACGGACTGTTCCGGCCGATTCTCCTTCTCGACGAACACGCGGAGCGAGCCGCCATGGATCGCCAACGGAACGACACGCGTGACGTAGAGCCCGTGACGGCTGAACAGGGCGCGCAATGCCGTGACGGAGAAGTAACACAGGTGCTCGTGATAGATCGTGTCGAACTCACCGTGCTCGATGAGATCCTTCACGTACGGGCACTCGATGACGGCGACGCCGTCGTCCTTCAACAGACTGGCCATCCCGGACACGAAGCCGTTGGTGTCGGCTACGTGGGCCAGGACATTGTTCGCATGGATCACATCCGCACGTCTTCCTTTGGCGGCGAGGTCCTTTGCGAACTCGTTGCCGAAGAAGGCCTGCAGGGTCTCGATTCCTTTCTCGCGTGCGGCGGCCACCGGCCCTGGCGCGGGGTCGATGCCCAGTACGGGAACGCCCGCGGCTTTGTAGTACTGCAGCAGGTAGCCGTCATTGCTGGCGAGCTCGACGACCAGGCTGTTGGCTCCGAGCTTGCGTTCCGCGATGCGCTCCTTGACGTTGGCTTCCGAGTGGCGCAGCAGCGTGTCGGTGAACGATGAGAAGTAAGGATAGTCCGCACCGAACAGCTCCTCGGGCGGCACTGTTTCCAGGATCTGGACCAGTGAGCAGTTCGCGCAGAACGCGACATCCAACGGGTAACGCGGCTCGTTGTCGACGAGTTGCCGGGCCTCGAGAAAGCCATCGGACAACGGCAGGTTCCCCAACGAGAGGAAAATCGTCAGCTCGGTGCTACCGCAGGACCGGCAATGGGCGTCGGTCCGGTCTGGGGCAATTTCTTCGCTCATGCCGCGGTCCGTCCGTTGGTGTGCCCGGAAGACCCATGGCCCAGCCCGTTCCCGTTACGCCAGGCGAGCGTGTTGTCCAGTTTGCCCTCGTCCTGCAGCTCACGGATTTTCTTCAATCGAATGAAACTCGAGCTGAGGAACTCCTCGTTGGTCGTCTTGTGCTCACAGTACGCCGCGTAGACTTCCTCCACGCCCTTGCGAACGGTCCACACCGGCTTGAATGACGGCAGGACCTTGCGGATCTTGTCGCAATTCACGCGATAGTTGCGCGCGTCGGGACTCGCATCGCCGGCGAACGTAACCTTCGAATTCGGCACGACCTGGGCCACCATCTCCGCGACTTCGCGGACGCGATAGTTCTCGGCCGTCTGCCCGACGTTGAAGGACTCGTTGTGTATGGCTTCGCGCGGTGCTTCGAGCACAGCGACGAAAGCCCGCGAAATATCCTCGATGTGTACGAGCGGGCGCCATGGCATGCCGTCGCTCTTGATCAGAACCTGACCTGAGGTTACGGCGTAACCCACGAGGTTGTTGACTACGAGGTCACCTCGCAACCGGGTCGAGACTCCGAAGGCCGTCGCGCTGCGCAGGAACGTCGGGCTGAATGTTTCATCGGCCATGGGAGCGACGTCGCGCTCAGTCCATACCTTGCTCTCGGCGTATGGCGTGACGGGATTGAAACCGGCGCTCTCGTCGAGGAAATCGTTACCGGCCGCGCCGTAGTTGCTACAAGAGGAGGAGAACACGAAGCGCTTCACGCCGGCTTGCTTGGCGAGGCGGGCTAACCGCACGGAGGCTTCGTAGTTGATCGCGTAAGTGGTCTGTGGCGCCAGGTCTCCCAGCGGGTCGTTCGAAATGCCCGCGAGGTGGGCGACAGCGTCGAAGCCACGCAGGTCCTCGAGCTCGACTTGTCTCACATCCTTGCGAATGACCGGTACCGGCAGCGCCTTGCCTGTGTCGAACCCGCAGCCCTCGTAGAGGCAGCTGTCGAGCCCGGTGACCTCGTGCCCGCGATCCAGAAGCATCGGCGTGAGCACGTGTCCGATGTAGCCGTCGTGTCCCGTCAGTAGTATTCGCATCTTATCGTTACCTTCTATGGCCTGCGGCCAACGTCGTTACTGTCTTATCGCCAGGTCTTCCACGGGGCGTCGCCGCTTTCCCACAGATGCTCGAGGCGCGTCTTCTCGCGGATGGTGTCCATGCACTGCCAGAAACCATGATGTTGAAAGGCCATCAGCTCGCCATCGCGGGCGAGGTTCTCGAGCGGCTCGTGCTCGAACTGGGTCGAGTCGCCCTCGATGTAGTCGAATACGGCGGGCTCGAGCACGAAGAAGGCGCCGTTGATCCACGCCTCACCCTCGAGCGGCTTCTCGTCGAAACGCGTCACCTTGTTGTTTTCGATCTCGAGCCGTCCGTAGCGTGCGGGGGGGCGCACTGCCGTCACCGTCGCGAGCTTGCCGTGGCTGCGATGGAACTTGAGCAATTCGTTCAGGTTGAGATTGGAGACACCATCACCCCAGGTGAGCATGAAGGTCGAGTTCCCCATGTAGGGTTTCAACCTCTTGATGCGTCCGCCGGTGTTGGTGGGCAGTCCGGTGTCGATCAGGTCGACCTGCCAGTCCTCACGCGAGGAGGGGCCATTGCCATTGTGGTGAGGCTCGATGTGTCCGTCCTTCAGCGAGATGCGCAGATCGGAGGACAGCGAGCAGTAGTCGGCCATGTAGCGTTTGATGTACTCGCCCTTGTAGCCGAGCGCGACGACGAACTCCTTATGCCCGTACGTCGAGTAGTGCATCATGATGTGCCAGAGAATCGGGCGTCCGCCGATTTCCACCATGGGCTTCGGTTTGATCACCGTCTCTTCGGCCAGTCGCGAGCCGAGCCCGCCTGCGAGGATACCTACCTTCATATGATGCTTTCCCGTAGTACGATTCTTGCAACAACCGCGAAGTTTGATGTCGGTGGAGCTGAGGCCGGGGGATGATGTCGGAGCGTTTTTACTCGTCGGTACGCGGCCGGGATGACCCACCGGCCAAGCTTCGCAAGATGCGTGCCCGGTCATCCCGCCTCGCGCCGCTGGCGCTTCCCGGGATTCCCTCCGCTGCGCTCCGGTCATGAGTCGGTTGCGCTCACTGGCGGCCAACATGGCCGCGATCGTTTCCGGAAAGGCGATGGTGGCGGTCGCGGGGCTCGTCACGATCATGGTGTTGACGCGACACCTCGGGCCCACGGAATTCGGGTATTACCGCACCGTTTTGACTTATTGCGCTTTCGCCGCCGTGCTCGCGGATTGTGGTCTTTACATGATCAATCTCCGGGAGATGTCGCGGCCTGGGGCGGATGCTGGGCGGGTGGCGGGCAGTTCCCTGCTCCTGCGTTTCGTGACCACCGGGAGCAGCCTGCTGATCGCTTCAGCTGTTGCTTGGGCTACGCCGTATGACGTCACGGTGAAGTGGGGGATCCTGATCGGCGCGGCGATCTACACCTGCCTGCAGGCTAGCGACTTCCTCGTCTCCATCTTCCAGAGCGTTCTCAAGCAGGGCCGTAACGCTATTGCCGAGGTCTTTGGCGGCCTCGTCACGCTCGGGGCCGTCTCGGTCCTCGCGCTGACCCACGTCGGGGCCCTGCCGATGCTCGGGGCTACGCTGTTGGGCGCTGCCCTGGCCATGGCGATTTCCTGGCGGCTGGCCTACCGGCTGGTGCCGTTTCGACCCACGTTCGATGCCCCGTTGTGGCGGGAATTCCTGGTCGCCGGTCTCCCGATCGCCGGCGCGCAGATCCTCGGCATGGCCATATTGCGGGGCAACGCGTTGGTCCTGTCGTTCTATCACCCGGCCGCGGATGTGGGCCTGTATGGCGTGCCGGCGAAACTCTTCGAGGTCGCGACGTCGATTCCCTATCAGTTCGCGGGACTCATGATGCCCGCTCTTACCGCGGGAGCCCGTAATGGCCCGCAGGAGTTCGGCAAGGCGCTGCGCAATGCCATCGACGTGGGTGCGATCTACGGGGCTGCCGTCGTTCTGGCCTTGGCGTGCTTCGCACCCCAGATCCTGACACTGATGTCCGGGCCGGCGTTCGCGCCGGCGGCGCCGGCGCTCGTGTTCATTGCCTTCGCGATTGCGTTGGCCGGAATGACTCACATCGTTCGCTTCGCCCTCGTGGCGTGCGAGCGGCCGCGCTATTTGTTGATCAGTGACGGCATTGCCTGCGCGTGCGCCTTCATCGCCTACTTTTCGTTGATACCGCGCTATTCGTTTGTCGGCGCGGCGATCGGCTCCGTCGTAGCCGAGGTCGTCGCGCTGATCTGCGCGCTATGCGGGGTGCGGTTCGCTGGACAGAGGTTGCCGTCGCTCGTGAACCCTCTCAAAGCCGTCATGTCAGCAGGCGTCGCCGCGCTGGGGATCAGTCTGCTGAATCACTTTTTCGCGCTGCCCTGGATGTTGACCTTGATTGCCGGCGGTGCCGTTTACCTGGGCGGCCTCGCGGTCACACGCGCGATTCCACGGGAGCTCATTCTGAGCGTTCTGCGTCGCCGCGGAGTTGCGTATCAAGGAAGCGCTTGATGGTTGCATAACCATGCATGCCCGTATCGGCATGGCGTAGCAGGCCATGTTTGCTGCCGGGGTAGGTCATGATGTCGAACGGCTTGTCGAGATCCTGTAGCTTCTTGAAAAGCGTCGTGCTGTGTGCGAACAGCACATTGTCGTCCGCCATGCCGTGCATGATGAGCAGTGGGCCGCGTAGTTGCTTCGCGTAAGTCATGACGCTGCTCGCGGCGTACCCGGCGGCGTTCTCCTGCGGAGTACCCATATACCGTTCGGTGTAGTGCGTGTCGTACAGGTGCCAGTCCGTTACGGGAGCTCCAGCGATGCCCGCGGCGAACACATCGGGCGCCTGCATCATGCACATCAGTGCCATGTAGCCGCCGTAACTCCAACCGAACACGGCAATCCGCTTCGGGTCGACGTAGGGTAGCGTTTTCAGGTAACTCACACCGGCGACCTGGTCCTGGACTTCCACTGAGCCCATGTGGTGATAGATCGCTGTGCCGAAGCGTACGCCCCGCATGGCGCTGCCGCGGTTGTCGAGTGTGAAAACGATATAACCGTGTTGTGCGAGGAATTCTCGGAAGAATCCCTCGTTGGAGCGGGGGTAACCGCCCCACGCTTTACGCACGCGCTGCGTGCCCGGACCGCCGTAGACGTCCACCACTACAGGGTAGCGCTTGCCCGGGACCAGGTCCTTGGGCTTGATGATCTGGTAGTAAAGGGTCTGGCCGTCACTGGCCTGCAACGTACCGAACTCGGTCGGGAGATGGTCCGGGAGATAGGGAGCGTACGGGTGGTCTGGAGTCACGTCGTTCGGAACGAGTGCCGCGAGCGTCTTGCCATCAGAGGCCCGAAGTGTGAGTGACGGCGGATGGTCAGGTGTCGAGAAGGTGTCCAGGAATACCTTGGTGTCTTTCGACATCGTGACGTCGTGCCAGCCGCTGTCGGCCGTGACGCGGTGTGGACTGGGGTGGCTGTCCTTCATCGACACGGAGTAGAGATGGCGCTCCAGGGGTGACTCGATGTTGGCCATGAAATAGACCAGTCCGCTGCGCTCATCGACGCCACGGATGGCACGCGTCGCATCGCTATCACCCACGACTTCCCATTCGCCACTCGTCAGCGGACGAAGCGGTTTGCCGCTGATGTCGTACAGGTAGAGGTGTTTGAAGCCGGTACGGCTGGATGCCCAGATGAAGTGCCTGGAGTGATCGACGAACGTCAGCTCGTCGTGAAGAGGGACCCAGGTATCGCTGCGTTCGCTCAGCAATTCGGTGGTCGCGCCTGTCGCGGCGTCGGCCTGCAGCAGGGTGAGCGTTTTCTGGTCGCGGCTCTGGCGCTGGACCGCGAGGCTCGTACCGGTGGGGAGCCAGTTCACGCGTGCGAGATAGATGTCGGTGTTTTTGCCGAGATCGACCTGCACGGCGGGTTTGTCGGAGTTGGTTTCGCTGATGCGGAGCTGTACGGCCACATTTTTGGCGCCCGCCGCGGGATAGCGTTGTTTGATGACCTTGACGCTGTCGGCGTAGATCTCGAAGCGGTCGACTTCGGCGACGGGCGACTCATCGACCCTGGTATAGGCGATGCGCTTGTCGTCGGAGGACCACCAGTAGCCGGTCGTGCGGTCCATCTCTTCCTGCGCGATGAACTCGGCAGTGCCGTAGCTGATGAGTCCGCCGCCGTCCCGGGTGATCGCTTTTTCCGTCGAGCTCGCCAGGTCGTAGATGACGAGGTTCTGATTGCGGACGAAGCTGACGTACGTACCCTTGGGAGAGAAATGCGCGTCCGTTTCATACCCCTCACCCTTGGTGAGGCGCCGGACGGCCTTGTCGGGCGTCGCGTGCAGGTCGTAGACGTACAGATCGCCACCCAGTGGGACCAGGAGATAGCGCGAGTCGGGAGAGAATTCGTACTCCACGATGCCCGAGAGGGAGGAGGTCCTCTGGCGCTCGCGTCGCTGCTCCTCTTCGGGCGAGAGGGCCCGCTCCTGCGGTTCCAAAAGTGCTGAATCGACAAGCAGGCGGTGCTCGTGGCGTGCTATGTCGTACGCCCACAGGTCGAGACGGTCTTTATTGCTGTCCTTGCCGCGCAGGTAGGCGACGAAACGCCCGTCCGGCGAGATCCGGGGCGAGCGCAGGCTGGCGCCCGACAGGTCGGGGCCGGTGAAGAGACGCCCGATGGTCAGTTTTTCGGCGTACGCGGCGCTGGTCATGGCGAGGAGGATAATGAATTGCAGGGCATAGAGGACGGGTCGGGTGAATCTCATGCGGTGCATGCGCTTTGTTATATTGAAGGAATCCCTCCGAGGGACATGAGTCTACGGGATGAAAAAACTGCAGCGCTACTGCCGGTGCGTGGCCTTGGGTCTCTGCCTTCTGGGGATACTGGTGGCGTGCGCGAACGGTCCACTGGGCCCTTTGGAGCCCATTCCGGGCAATGGTCCCAAGGGTAAGCCCATGCCTACGAGTACCGATGTCGTCGCCGGCCTGCCGACGACTCCGTCCACGCGGCTGGTCTACCCGATCACGGCGCGCGGCAATGTCTCTGACGACTACAACGGCAAGAAGGTCGACGATCCGTTCCGCTGGCTCGAGGACCTGAATTCGCAGGCCACCCGTGATTGGGTTGCCGCGCAGAACAGAGTCGCGGAGCCGCGGCTTGCGTCCCTTCCGCAGCGCGCCTGGGTGAAGCAGCGGCTGCTGCAACTGTGGAGCTACGAGCGCTTCAACACGCCTGTGAAAGAAGGCGGACGCTATTTCTTCACCCACAACGACGGCAAGCAGAATCAGAGCGTCCTCTTCGTCACCGACAGCCTGGACGCCCCGGGCCGTGTGCTCGTCGATCCGAATACGGTGAGCGCGGATCAGACCGTGGCACTGGCGGATTTCACCCCGAGCCCCAAGGGCGACCTGGTCGCCTATGCGCTCTCCGATGGGGGAACCGACTGGCAGATCTGGAGTTTCCGTAGGGTAAACGACGCCACGGATCTGCCCGATAAGCTGCGGTTCACGAAGTTCTGGGGGGTGTCCTGGGCGCGCGACGGCTCGGGCATCTACTACAGCCGTTATCCTGCATTGCCCAACGGAAAAGGCGATGACGCGGGCCGGCCTTCGATCTACTTCCACAAGCTCGGTGAGCCCCAGGAGTCCGACCGGCTCATCTACTCGGTGACCGACCATCCCACCCGCGTCCCGTCGGGGCGAGTCACAGAGGATGGACGCTATCTCGTCATCACCCTGTTCGATGGCTACGAGCGCAATGGCGTGAGCCTGCTCGACCTGCGGCAACCGGATGCCAAGGTCATTCCCTTGTTCTACGCATGGGATGCGCTCTATACGTTCATCGGCTCGAACGGCGATCTTCTTTACTTCCATACGACCCAGGATGCGCCGTTGCGGCGCGTGATCGAAGTCGATGCGCGCAAGCCAGCCGGCACGCGCTGGCCGACGGTCGTTCCCGAAGACACGGTGGCGCTGGATGAAGCTTCCTATGTTGGTGGACGGATCGTCGCGAAATACGTTCATGACGCGCACAGCGTGGCGCGGGTCTTCAGGCCCGATGGGCGCATGGTCGGCGAGGTGCCGCTGCCTGGCATGGGCACGGTGGAGGGTTTCTTCGGCGAGGGCCGTGACCCTGAGACGTTCTTCTCGTACACCGACTACCTGACCGCGCCGCAGGTCTACCGCTATGACGTGACATCGAACAAGGCCGCGCTCTGGCGCAAGGCGAGTGTCAACGGCTCGACGGATGCCTATGTGACTGAGCAGGTGTTCTATCTCAGCAAGGATGGGACGCGCGTGCCGATGTACATCACGCATCGGCGAGACATGGTGCGGGATGGGAGTCAGCCGTTTTTGTTGTACGGATACGGTGGCTTCAATGTTTCTCTCACGCCGGCTTTCCGCCCCTCGGTCCTGGCGTGGTTGGACATGGGTGGGGCTTATGCGGAAGCCAACTTGCGCGGTGGCGGTGAGTACGGCGAGGCGTGGCACCAGGCGGGCACGCTGCAGAACAAGCAGCGCGTTTTCGATGATTTCATCGCCGCCGCGGAGTACCTCGTGCGGGAGCGCTATACGCGGCCTGCGAAGCTCGGGATTCATGGGCGCAGCAACGGCGGACTGTTGGTTGGTGCGGCGTTGACGCAGAGGCCGGAGTTGTTTGGCGCTGCGCTGCCGGCGGTCGGGGTGTTGGATATGCTTCGCTATCACACCGCCAGCGCCAACGCGCGGCAGTGGTCATCGGACTACGGACTCAGCGAGGATCCGGAGCAGTTCAAGGCGCTGATTTCCTACTCGCCGGTGCACAATGTGAAGCGGGGGATGTGTTATCCGCCGACGCTCATCACGACAGCCGATCATGACGACCGGGTCGTGCCCTGGCACAGTTACAAGTTTGCCGCGGCTTTGCAGGAGGTGCAGGTTTGCGACAATCCCATTCTCATCCGCATCGAGACGCGGGCGGGGCATGGGGCTGGGAAGCCGGTTTGGATGCAGGTTGATGACTTCGCGGATCAGTGGGCGTTTTTGGCGCAGTATTTGGGGATGGAGATGCCGGGGGTGGCCGCGCAATGAATTGACGGGGCGTTGCGCGTGCCCTCGTCAGTCTGAATTAGATACAACTGGTCGCTGTCGGGCACTTATCTCACTTTCGCCGGGAAATCTTTTTCGGCGAGAAGCTATTGATAATCTGCGCTTGACCTGACAATGATCTGCCAAGACCAAGGACGGTGATCGCGCGCAAGACCTCCAGGGAGGCTCGGATGCCGTCGGCGAGAACGGGAGGGAGGTCTCACATGGCAAATCATTGTCGGCGTATTTCTGGCGCTTCATTCAGGAGTGGCCTCTGGAGGTGGCGGCGCGACGCGCTCGTCATGCGTTTCATCCTCGCGGCCTTTGCCCTCCTGATTCTGAAACCCATGGCAAGTCATGCGCAGGCGTCCACGTGCATTGAGGACGGTGGCCAGGCGGTCTGCAGGGAACCGGATGCATCTGACTACAGCGGTAACTATGCGGAAGGGCACTACGTTAACGGGCTCCCGGAGATTTATTACGTAGGTCTTGGTACTGAACAAGCTATAGATGATCTGATTGTCAGAGCGTCAGCACCGTGTGATGCAGGAGAGAGCCCCAAGCCCCCGTATGTATGGACGCCCGTGCCCTACAATGGCTCAGAGTTCAAGGTATTTCGTGTGGATATCTCCGCTACGATCTATTCCGGCCCCAATAATGATTTGTGCAAGACTGCCTTTCCAATAACCTACTTCGGACACAAGCAGCAGAGGCTCTCCTGTCCAGTGGGCTGGCAGCCATTTCTTTCACATGGGACCTCGAATCACGCCTACGGATATTGCTACATCGCGCCAGTGCAGACATGTCAAAAAGGCCAGCTCACTCAATGCGCGGGCGATCCGATCGATCTGGCGAACGGCAACGAAAGGGAGCGCGAAGTGGACTTCAGGGGCAGTGCCTCGATCCCACTGGAGTTCATAAGAACATACAATTATACCGGCGCCATGACGGGTCCCGGCGCGCCACCAGGTGCAATTGGCCAGGGTTGGAGTCACACCTACGAGCGGAGGATATGGTTCTACCCCGGTGGGGCAATTCGTGTGTTGCGTCCGGATGGAAATCACAAGATCTTCCAGCTGATAGGAGGTGCCTATCAGGAGTTCGGCACTGCCGCGGACTCACTCGCGGCTCTCTCATCCGGAGGCTGGAAGTTCGTCACGGATGATGACACAACGGAGTTGTACGACGCGGCGGGGAATCTGTTGTCTATCATCTACCGTGGCGGTCAGGCAGTTGCGCTGACGTACAGCACCAGTTCGACACCATCGAGCGTGGCCCCCTATCCTGGTCTGTTGGTCGGTGTTGCTGACCCGTTTGGGCATCAATTGAGCTTTACGTACAACAGTCAGGCTCAAATCGTGTCAATGACAGACCCTAACGGTGCGGTCTACACCTATTCGTATACCGGAAGCCTACTCTCCTCTGTATTATACCCGGACTCCACGTCAAAACAGTATCTATACAACGAGGCAGGACATACCTCGAATACAAACATTCCGTACGCGCTGACGGGCGTCGTTGATGAAGGCGGCGTTCGGTACGCGACGATTAACTACAATGCCAATGGCCAGGCTATCGCATCGTCGCTCGCTGGGGGTGTAGATCAGTACAGCGTCAGCTTTGGCGGTCCAATGTCGGCTTCCGGCGGTCTGACTGTCTATGTAATAGATCCGCTGGGGCGCACGCGGCAAATCAACCATATGGCGGTGAACGGCGTGGCGAAGTTTTGGATGAGTTCGGTACTCTGCACGACGTGTGGGGATATGCCCGCGAAGGTCACGTATGATGCAAACGGGAACGTCGCATCGAGGGTCGACTTCAATAGTCGCACGACGACGTATTCCTACGATCTCAATCGAAATCTGGAGACTTCTCGGACAGAGGCTTCCGGAACGGCCTCGGCCCGAACGATCACCACGGGCTGGGACCCGAACTGGCGCGAGCCGGCACTGATTACTGAGCTCAACAGGTCAACCGCATACACGTACGACTCGTCGGGAAGCCTCCTCACGAGGACGATTACTGATACCTCGGTGAGCCCGAATTTCGTACGGAAATGGAGCAACACGTACGACAGCTACGGTAGGGTCTTGACTGCGACCGGCCCCCGAACCGACGTAAACAGCACGACAACGTACGCGTATTACACCTGCACGACTGGCAATCAGTGTGGCCAGGTGCAGACTGTTACTAATGCCGCAGGTCAGACGACGACCTACAACACGTACAACGCGTACGGGCAACCGCTCACGATCACCGATGCCAATGGGATCGTGACGACGCTCACCTATGATGTCCGCCAGCGGTTGACCTCGCTTCAGGTGGGCCCAGAAACGACCGCATTCGCGTATTGGCCAACCGGATTGCTCAAGAGTGTCACGCTCCCGGACGGGGGTTATCTCCTCTATACGTATGACGGGGCCCACCGGCTCACCCAGATCAGCGACACCCAGGGGAACAAGATTGTCTATACGTTGGATGCGATAGGAAACCGGACGGCGGAGAATGCCTACGATCCAAGCGGCACGTTACACAGGACCCACACACGGGCCTTCAACACGCTGAACCAGCTTTATCAGGAAATCAACTCCGCTGGAACAGCAGTCGTCACTACGACCTTTGGATACGATGCAAACGGAAACCAAACGACGATCTCTGCGCCGTTGACGCGGAATACAACCAACGTCTACGACGAGCTCAGCCGCCTGAAGCAGATCACCGATCCAGGCCAAGGCATTACGAAATTCGGTTATGACGCGAATGACAACCTGACTTCGGTCGTCGATCCACGAAATCTGACGACCTCCTACACCTATAACGGCTTCGGGGATGTCACGAGCCAGGGCAGTCCCGATACCGGTGCTACCGTGAACACCTATGACTCGGCGGGCAATCTTGCCACCTCGACTGATGCTCGCGGTGCTGTCTCGACGTATACCTACGATGCTCTCAACCGCGTCACTTCGGTTGCCTACTCCATGGGTGGGTCGACTGACCAAGCCCTAGCGTTCACTTACGACACGGGTACAAATGGTGTGGGGCACCTGACTGGCGCGTCAGATGCTAATCACGCATTGAGCTGGGGGTACGACGCCCTTGGTCGCGTGATCAGCAAATCGCAAACGGTCAATGGTGTCACGAAGTCGGTCGGCTATGTGTTTACCTCGGGAGACCTCACTACTCTGATCACTCCTTCAGGGCAGATGGTGACCTACGGGTATAACGCCAATCACCAGGTCACCAGCATGACGGTGAACGGCACGACTGTCCTGAACAACGTGACTTATGAGCCATTGGGTCCGGTAAATGGTTGGACTTGGGGCAACGCCACCACGACGGCGCGCACTTACACCCAGGACGGCGCGATCTCACAGATCTCGAGCAATGGGGTCAAAAACTACACTTATGACAATGCCCTGCGGATTACCGGCATTACCGATACCAGTACCGGTTCCGCGAACTGGACCTACGGCTATGATGCTCTTGATCGCATCACGAGTGGCACGAGTGCATCGGTTGCCCGAGGCTGGACTTACGACGCCAACGGAAACCGCCGGACAGAGACCGGATCATCGCCGTCGACTTACACCATATCGCCGAGTAGCAACCGCATCAGTAGTATCACCGGGTCTCTCGCTCGCACCTATGGATACGACGCCGCCGGTAATACCACCAGCTACTCGAGCATGACCGCGACCTACAACGACGCCGGACGACTTAAGACAGTGTCGAACGGCTCCTCGACCGAGACGCTGATCTATGACGCGCTCGGTCACCGGATAGAAACCAGCGGCGGCGCGGCTGGCACGGTCCTTTATTGGTACGACGAGCAGGGCCATCTGCTTGGCGAATACGACGGCTCAGGTAACCTGATCGAAGAAACAGTGTGGCTGGGGGACACGCCGGTTGCTACGCTGCGCCCAAATGGCTCCAGCGTTGCGCTTTACTACGTGCACACGGATCAGCTGAACACCCCGCGGCAGGTCACCCGTCCTTCGGATAATGCGCAGATGTGGACGTGGTATTCGGATCCCTTCGGGACCGATGCGACAAACGCGAACCCCGCCGGAGTCGGTTCCTTCGCATATAACCTGCGCTTCCCGGGGCAGGTTTTCGATGGGCAAGTCGGGCTGCACTCCAACGGCGCGAGAGACTATGACCCTGCAGTCGGCAGATATGTCGAGTCAGACCCTATTGGCTTGATGGGCGGAACAAACACTTATACCTACGTCCGATCCAAACCATTGACGATGATTGATCCGGATGGCTTGGATGCACTGGTGGTTGTCGGCGGCAGACGTACCGATAGTTGGAATGTCTTCGGCCATGCCTCGATTGCGATCTCTGGGGCCGGCCTTTACAGTTTCGGAACCGGTAATACTTGCGGTGATGCTGTGGGGGATTTCCTGAGGGAGCAGAGCCGTGCTCGAGACCAGTTCATGTTCCGAATCAAAACCAGCCCTGCGCAAGATCAAGAAATGCTGAAGTATTTGAGCCAGTTTAGTCAGTGCCAGACGGTCCCACGGTTCCCGGATAACTGCGCAGGCCGTACGGAGAATGCCCTCAAGAATGGCGGAATCTCTCTGACCAATCCCTTAACTGGCTCAGCCCCAACACCGTTCCCGGCGAGTTTGCTGCAGTCTTTGCTGACACTTGCGGCCGCCGGAGGCGCACAGGAAATTGATGTCCCGAGAGGTTCGCCGGTTCCCGACTTCTCGGACTTTGAGAGGCACTGATCCATGTGTTCTGCCGCGAAGTGCGTGTATATGCTCCAAGTCGTTATGTTCCTGCTTTGCGGGTGCGCAGGGAATAGAGGTGAGGAACTCGTGCTTGCTGCCTCCGATGGGGATCTGCCTACGGTTCGCCGCCTACTGGACCAAGGTGTGAATGTGGAGTCCAGGGCTCTTGATGACCTCACGCCTCTTAAAGCGGCAGCAAAGAAAGGTCGCCTCGATGTTGTGCAGCTTCTTATTGCGCGTGGAGCATCGATCAACGCTGGCACCGAAGACGACGATACGCCTCTTGCGATTGCCGCCATCTACAATCACACGGAGGTAGCAACCTTCTTGCTCGCGCATGGAGGCAGGCTTCGTGGCACACCGGCATCGAACCAAGATTTACTGCAATCCTTGAAGACAAAGCACAACGAGCAACTCTATATCCTGGTTCGCAACGAAATTCAAAAGGAGCGCGCGGCCCACGTCGACTGAGTACACTCAAACGGTGCGAGAGACTATGACCCTGCTACTGGCAGGTATATCGAAAATGACCCGATAGGGCTGGCCGGAGGAAGTTATTCAACTTACACCTATGGAAATGGGTCTCCGTTAGTTTGGTCCGATCCCTCAGGACGGTTTGCTGGTTTTCCTGGATGGGCGGCGGGGACGGTGGACGCCGCGGCAGGGCCTCTCGGAGCGGTGATTGGTGCCTTTGGATTTGGGTACGAGATAGGCACTTTGATCTACAACGGCATTGGAGTATCGCTTCAGGATGCGCTCCAGGTGCCCTACGACCCGAACGCTGGCGGTGGAGCTCACAAGCCACCGCGGCCCCCTACTACTACAACTGGCGGATGCCCGCCAGAGGATCCCCGGAAATTCTCCCGGAACAAATCTCCGGGCAAATGGGCAAATCAAATGCTGCGGCGTGGGTGGACGCCACAGCAAATCGAGGATGCCATTCAAAACGGACAAAGGTTCCCGGCCGAGAACCTGATAAACCCCGCCAATGGAGCCACGCGATATGTAAGTCCTGAGACCGGTCAATCAGTGGTAATAGACAACGTTACAGGAGAGGTCATTCATGTCGGCGGACCAGGCTTCCAATACTGAGCTGATTTACGTTCCGCTTCTCGATGAGGGTGTTCCGGTGGTACGTCCAGCTCGAGGTCGTCCCCTGGGGAATGGCAGGTACTTGGTTGTGGAGGCATCTGACTATGACCCCGAAACCGAAACTTGGGAATTTCCGCCGGGGAGCGTGGTGTCGTGCGTCTTAGAGAGTCACGATGGCAGCAATATTCTAGTGGCACGGAGTTTGGTTAAAAGTTGATTGCAAGCCTGGATTGAATGCCACTGTTGGTCACATTCCAACGGCTTTAGAGATTTTGATCCGGCCATCGGACGGTATGTCGAGAGCGATCCGATCGGGCTCGACGGCGGGATCAACACCTACGCATATGTCGCTGGCAATCCGTTGAGCTACACTGATCCGACACGCCTGGCGCCACCGGGGCGTGCGCAATCGGGTTATGGAGTTCCGCCGCTTTTTCCGCCCGGGCCGTTCGATGAATCGTGGAATAAAAGCAGAGACGCTGCAGCGTTGGCGCTCGAGGAGTGGATAAACCGGGCCGTGAACACCGTTAAGAATTGGTGCTCGGCCCATGAAAACGAGGGCGATGACACTATGCTGGCCGAGCAGGAGACGCTCACCGCCGACGAGAAAGAGGCAATCGGTGCCAAGGCCGCTGGCGAACCCTACGATCAGGCGACCTATAACCGGGCTCGCCAGAAACAAATTAACAACGAAAAATACAACAAGGAACGGAACAAACGAAAACGGGGCGGATAGTCGTGATTTCCTTTCAGTTATTAGTTAGAGGATTTTCCTTCCATGAATAAAGACGCATCTGTCGGTCTTCGCGAGGAGGCAAGAAATTGGAAGTGCAACAACCTCGCGATCACCGAACACGGCGGTGATCCGGCTGCGCTCCTACGAAAAGTTGCCGACGCCATCGAGCAACTCGGGGACATCGAGATCCTGGACGTTACGTACCGGCGGCCGACGGATCCGCCGGCTCTGGAGCTCACAGTGAGTGTGTATTTCTACTTTCGCTCCGAACCTCGAGACTCGGCCGCTGGCCGCAGCCCCAAAGGGAGATCGAGGTTGAAACGCAGGACGCGCGCCTGATCAGCGACTAGAACAACGATCCCCGCTTGTCGAGTTCATCGGGATCGAGGCCAGTGCGCAGCAGACCGATGAGGATGAAGTTGCGGGGGTGCAGCTTCATCGTGCCCATGATGAAGCGCGATGGCACGTAGGAATGCGCGCGTGCCGTACTCCTGGTCGAGTATCCTCAGTGCCTCATAGCGGGTGCCTTAGTGACGCTGATAGGCGATCCATCCTTGACGCCGTCGGCAGCTAAGGAAAAACCCGCATCCGGGTCCAAAGCCAGGAACGGCACGCGTGCTACCGGCTCGAGCGCAGATAAGTCCGCGAATGCGCTGGCGAAATCGCCGGCGGGTACGACGGCGCACGTCGGGCCGATCACACTCAAACATGGCGCGGGATTATGACCCTGCGGCTGGAAAGTATGTTGAAAGCGATCCGCTGGGCCTGGCCGCAAGCTTAAATACGTACTCGTATGTTGAAGGGGATCCCATCGATTATGTCGATCCTTGGGGACTAGCCAGATGCACATATTCCATTGCGAGCCACACTGTGAATTGCACATCGAACGATGGAAGCGTGCAACGGAGCGTCGGTCCTGCCGGAGTATGGTCCGGTGTTCGGCAGTGCACAAACAATCCATCACAGTCGTGCCAAGCGAGTTCTCAATATGGTCCGATCCCCGAAGGCGACTATAAGATGAACAAAGATACTCGCCCGGGACACAACAAATTCTGGCGCCTCGAGCCGACTCCCAAGATTTCCGGCCTCAGGTACATGCTGGGGCTTGCTCGCGCAGGCTTCATGTTGCATCCGGGACATACGTCTTTGGGATGCATCACTGCGTTGAAAGACTCCGAGTCCCTTATGGAGGCATACGACCAGCTAAACGAGCTGCTCCTGAGCGAAAATGGAAGCAACATGCTGACGGTGATGCCATGAGACAGAGGGCGGCGACGCTAGCCGCGATTGGGGTCATGGCCGTGTGTGTGTTGTCTGTCCTGCTCATAGTCACCAGGAATTGGTTGCTCGACCAGGCAGCTTCGGAGATGAAGACCGAAGAGTTCGATCGGGCAGCCACTAAGCTGAAGCTTTTGGCCAACATTGGTGATGCGACCGCGCAGTCGTTGCTCGGCGACTCATATGCCTACGGATGGGGTGTTTCCAAAGACGACGACCGTGCAGTTTATTGGTATCGGCGTGCTGGGACGTCTGAGCCATCAATCTCGGACCCTGCCGCTCCGGCAATGTACTACGTCGGAAAACACTATCTGGAAGCCGTACATCCTGACAAAAGCGAAGCCCGCAAGTGGTTTGAGCGGTCCGCACGGGGTGGCTTTTCTAAGGCCAACGAAAACCTTAAGCAAATGCGTTAGGGCGACTTCGGCTTCGACCTCGGTTTCGCGGGGCGACTACGCTCGCGGGAGACTGGGTTCGATTTGAACTGACTTAGAGACTATGATCCGGCTTCCGAGAGGTAAAACGACGATGCTCTAGAGGAACCGAACAGCACGATCCGTTGATCTCCTGCGCCTGAGTCGACATCCATCCGTGTTCTGCGTGCGGGACAAGTGGCCCGCGGCTACACTGAAAATAACCGTTCGATCTTTCGGCACATTGACAACTGAAAGAATTGTTGCCGATGGATCTTCATCTGCACGAGGGCATTAGCTCCGTTGGGATTCGGTCCTACGCAACGGCGCCTGGCGACAAAGCGCTACAACGCATCCTTTGGCGTTCGATTATCCTCTTCACCGCCGCTCTCATTCGGCACGGTCTCGCCTGGAATAACGTGCTTTTCGGAGAGCCAGGCGCCAAGGTCGATGAGCCGGCAGCGGTCGCTGCAAAAGGGTCGGTAGGGCGAGTTCGCCCAGTCGATCTCGCGGCGGCACGTCGGGCATTTGACGGCGGCGGGGCTCATCAGGTGCAGCAGCTCAGAACGAACGGCACGTCGGTTTCCGTTTGTGCCGAGCGGGTGGCCAGGCCTTTCCAGGCGAGGAAGCGGACGTTGCAGCGGTAGTGGCTGCCGCTGATCTCGGGGTAGAGGCCGGCGGCTGCGGGCAGGGAGATCCGTAGCAGCTGCAGCGGGTTGTCGCGGTCGAAGGTGATGTTGAAAGTGCCGCCCTGCGCCACTTCCTTGCGGGTACGGCCGTTCTGACGCGTCAGCCAGAGCAGCTCCGCCACGGCGTCGCACAATGGCCGGAGCAAGGCCAGCCACTCGTTGAAAGTGCGCGTGCGGGTCTCGTCGGGCTGTGTCAGCCAGAAGTAGTAGTCGGGCAGGTCGAATTCGCAGGTGCCGCCTGGGATGGCGCTGCGATGTTTGATCGCGCTCAGGAATTCGGAGTCGCGCAGGGGCTGCAGGAAGGTCAGGCCGGCGTTCTGCAGGTCGGTGCGTAGCCGGACGAGGTTCGTCATGAGCGTCTTCAGGCGCTCGACATCGACTCCGGCCTTGGATTGGTAGTCGGTCAGCATGGTGAGCTGACGTTCCAGCTCCTTCAGCACGTCAGAGCGGACATCCCCACGCGTAGTAATCGCCAGGATGTCGATGAGGCTTCCCACGGCGGCGCGGCTGCCCCACTGGCTGCCCATCTCGTTGTGGTAGAGGGCCTGGTTGTAGAGGAAATCCAGGCGCAGGAAAGTCCGCATCCGCTCGTTCAGCGGCTGCTCGAAGATCAGGGTCCCGTCAACAGGCGGGTCTTCTGGGGACGGCACGGGCCCCTGCGCGTCAGATTCTGTCATCGACATATTCTGCTTGACGCGCGCGTCGCTCGTAAACGGGACGCGTGTCATTGACACGCGTCAGTTGACCAAAATCGCTCAAGTCCGCGCTTGGCGCGCAAGCTCCAGATAACGTGCGTGCAAAGCGGCGACCTGTTCACGCACGGCGCTCATGTCACCGTCGTTCTTGATCACGTCATGCGCCGCTTTCAGTCGTGCGGCTCGCGAGACCTGGGCGTCGAGGATGGCGCGTGCCTGCTCGGGGGTCGAGCCATCACGTGCCTGCAGACGCTTGATCTGCAATTCCTCATCGCAATCGACAACGAGCACCCGGTCGAGCTGTGAGCCGAGACCTTTCTCCACGAGGAGAGGGATCACCAGGATCTGGTAGGGCCCACCGGCGATCGCCGAGCGAGCCTCCACGGCGGCACCTATGGCCGGGTGCGTGAGGGCCTCGAGATCGGCACGGGCCTTGGGGTCGGAGAAAACGATATTGCGTAACGCCGGACGGTCGAGGTGGCCGTCAGGTGTGAGAATGGATTCTCCGAAACGCTCGACGAGCCGCTCGAGAGGCGGCTGCCCCGGCTCGACCACATCGCGCGCGACCTGGTCGGTGTCGATGATGGGGACGCCGAGGGCCCCGAAGAACTTCGAAGCGATGGATTTGCCGCTGGCGATGCCGCCGGTCAGGCCGACACGGAACGCTCTGGTAGTCATTGAAATGGTTGCAAACTCTACGGTCGCGGTGAGAACAGACCCAGGTAACCCGTCACCAGCTCCTGGCCGAACATCAGCATCAGCCAGCCTGCCGCGGCGAGAAAGGGACCGAATGCGATCGGCGTGGAGCGGTTCTGGCCGCGTAGCGCGAGAATCGCAATCCCCACCACTGCACCGACCACGGCGGCGACCAGGATGATCGGCAGAAGCATCTTCCAACCGAGCCAGGCGCCCAGGGCCGCGAACAGCTTGAAATCACCGTACCCCATGCCTTCCTTCCCGGTGAGCAGCCGGAACAGATGATAGACGCTCCAGAGGCTCAGGTAACCCGTAATCGCACCGATGATGGCGGTGTGCGGGTCCATGGGCAGCGAAGTGGCGCCGCCTGGGGGTGCCCAGAGGCTGATGAGGAGGCCGATCCAAAGCAGTGGGAGGGTGAGGTTGTCCGGTAGCAGCTGGGTGTCGACGTCGATGAAGGTGAGGGCGACCAGGAACCAGGTCAGGACCAGCGCCGCAAGCGCCGGCCAGCCGAAGCCGAATTTCCAGGCTACGGCCGCGGAGAGGATGCCTGTGAGCGCTTCGATCGCCGGGTAGCGGGCGCTGATGCGCACGCCGCAATTGGCGCAGCGGCCCTTGAGGAACAGGTAGCTCAGCACCGGGATGTTCTGCATCGCGGTGATGGGGGCTTTGCAGGCAGGGCAGGCTGAGCGGGGCACCATCAGGTTGAAGGGGGCGTCCACTTGTTTGGCGGGCTCAGCAGGGGGGCCGGATGCGGCCAGCTCCTGGCACTGCTCGCGCCATTGCCGCTCCAGGATGATCGGAACGCGGTAGATCACGACGTTCAGAAAACTGCCGATGGCCAGTCCGAATACGAGGCAGGTGATGATGAAGGCCGTGGGAGAGGAACCCAGCAGCTCGAGGACGGCATTCATTGCGTTCGTCTCATTGTTCTTGCCCGCAAAGAAAACGCCGCGCTTGCAGCGCGGCGTCTGGCTGTGA
>DAITMW010000006.1:1670-21968 GCA_036834945.1 Steroidobacteraceae bacterium | reverse complement strand
GACGGCATCTTCGTAAACGATGTTGCCGGTAGCGCCGGCCACGGACTCCAACGCCTCCACCAGCGGCACACCGGCGGCGAACATTGTCGCGAGCGTGCGTGCATAGCGTGCGATGGCCGATTTGTTGAGGATCGGGCCGATGATCGGAATCTTCAGTGAAAGGCGATCGAGGGTCTCGCGCATCTTGCGCGAGCGTTTCTTGAAATAGAAGAACGTCGAGAAGCCTGCTGCGATGACCACTGCTATGAAGAAGCCGTCATGCTGCACGAATTTGGACAGATTGATGACCATCTGCGTGAAAGCAGGCAGGTCGGCCCCGAAACTCTTGAAGAGCTCTTCGAACTGGGGAATGACAAATATCAGCAGGATGACCGTGACGATCACGGCGACGACCAACACCGCGGCCGGATAGAAGAGGGCCTTCTTGACCTTCTTTTTCAGGGCCTCGGTTTTTTCCTTATAGGTGGCGATCTTGTCGAGCAGCGACTCGAGCGCGCCCGCCTGCTCGCCCGCCTCGACGAGGTTGACGAACAGGTCGTCGAAATACAGAGGATGCTTGCCGAGCGCCTCATGGAGCGAGGTACCGGCTTCGATATCGCTCTTGATGTCGAGGATCAGTTTCTGCATCGACGGCTTGTCGTTACCGTTGCCGACGATCTCGAATGCCTGTACGAGCGGGATACCCGCGGCCAGCATCGTGGCGAGCTGGCGGCTGAATACGGCGATGTCCTGTGAATTGACCTTGCCGCCGCGACCCGTCGCGCTGCTCTGCTTGCGGATCTTCGAAGCCGCGATGCCCTGACGTCTGAGCTCGCCGCGCAATGCCTGCTCATCGGGAGCCAGGCTCTTGCCCTTGACCCGGTTGCCGCGCTTATCTTTACCCTCCCAACTGAAGGGGATATCGCGCCTGATCGCTTTGACGGTGGTTGTTGCTGCCGGAGCC
Organism: Steroidobacteraceae bacterium; assembly: GCA_036834945.1. GTDB lineage: Bacteria > Pseudomonadota > Gammaproteobacteria > Steroidobacterales > Steroidobacteraceae > 13-2-20CM-66-19. The sequence goes on along the minus strand of DAITMW010000006.1, from coordinate 21,025 downwards.
ATGCGTTGCTCGTCCTATATCACTCGGTCGTGACGCTGTTGACTTCCTCGAGGCTCGTCAGGCCCGACCTGACTTTCTCGAGTCCAGAGCGGCGCAGATCCCATACGCCCTCCTTGGCCGCCTGCTCTCCGATGTCGACGGCGCTTCCTGACGCCAGGATGATGCGCGCGATGGAGTCTGTAATGGGCAGGACCTGGTAGATGCCTACGCGGCCTTTGTAGCCGTCGGTGCAGCTGTCACAGCCTTTCGGACCGAAAATCTTGATACCCGCCGCGATGTCTGCCTCCTGAAAGCCCTCTTTCAGGAGTGCCTCTTTCGGAATGTCCATCGGTTGCTTGCAATGGGAGCAGAGCCGCCGCGCGAGGCGTTGCGCGATGATGAGGCTGACCGACGTTGCTATGGCGTAGGGCTTCACACCCATGTCGACGAGACGGGTGAGCGTCTGCGGCGCGTCGTTCGTGTGCAGGGTCGACAGCACAAGGTGTCCTGTCTGCGCCGCCTTGATGGCGATCTCGGCCGTCTCGAGGTCACGGATCTCGCCGACCATGATGACGTCGGGGTCTTGGCGGAGGAAGGCGCGCATCGCCGCGGCGAAAGTCAGTCCGACCTTTGCGTTGACGTTGACCTGGTTGACGCCAGGGAGATTGATTTCCGCGGGATCCTCGGCCGTCGAGATGTTGGTGTCCTCGCGGTTGAGGATGTTGAGTCCCGTGTAGAGCGACACGGTCTTACCGCTACCGGTCGGCCCTGTGACGAGAATCATGCCCTGAGGTTTCGCCAGGTACTTCATGTACCAATCTTTCTGGAAAGGCTCGTATCCCAGCGAGTCGATACCCAGGGCTGCCTGTGCCGGATCCAGAATACGCAGCACGATCTTCTCGCCGAAGAGCGTGGGGCAGGTGCTCACGCGGAAGTCGATGGCGCGGTTCTTCGAGAGTTTCATCTTGATACGCCCGTCCTGGGGGACGCGGCGCTCGGCGATGTCGAGACGCGACATCACCTTCAGACGAGCCGACAATTTGCCGGCAAGCTGGACCGGGGGCTGTGCAATTTCTTTCAGCACGCCGTCCATGCGCAGCCGGACGCGGTAGATCTTCTCGTATGGCTCGAAATGGATGTCGGAAGCGCCGCGGCGGATGGCGTCCAACAAGACCTTGTTGACGAATCGAACGATGGGCGCGTCCTCGACATCGTCCCGGGCGGCGGCACCCTTGTCGTCACCCTCATCATCACCGCCGACGGTCTCGAGGGACTCGAGATCCATGCCCTCCTCTTCGGTGAGGGCTGACATCTGGCTGTCGACCTGCTCGATGGCCTTGTCGATCGCCTTCTGGAGCTTGTCGTCCTCGACGACGATGGCCTCGATGCCGAGGCTCGTCTGGAATTTGATCTCGTCGATCGCATGGAGGTTTGTCGGATCGGCGACCGCGAGGAACAGCTTCTTGCCGCGGCGGAAGACCGGCAGGACTCGATGCTTGGTGAGCAGCTTGTCGCTGACGAGCCGGACGGTTTCCAGGTCGAGAGCGACGGAGTCGAGATCGAACAGTGGGACGCCGAACTCGTTCGATGCCGCGACGGCGATGTCGCGAGCTTTCGCCGCGCCGCTCGAGACGAGTTGCGTGACGATGTTCAGCTTGCGCTCGCGGGCGGCATTCATCGCCTCGAGCATGACCGCCTCCTCAACGACTCCGTCCTGGACGAGGCGTTGGGGTAGACCGCCAAGCCCGGAGCGTCCTCCGAGCGCTAAAGAAGCGTTATCGTTCATGTAGTTACGGCAAGCGACCCGTGTCCCGAGAACCCGAGTTTACCGGAGAACCTGACCCGGGCAATTGTCATATACAAGGTTACCCGGTCATCCTCGCACACGGGCCACGGGGGCCGTGTGATTGGTCTCCCAAAAGAAGAAGCCCCTCCGGAGAGGGGCTTCTTGATGTCGACAGTCGACTATTACGTATTACGGGCCAGCAGCGGCACCGGCAGCGGCCAGAGCCGTCGCCGCGGAAGCGTAACGGCAGTTCGCCGGAACGTAGCGGTAAGACGACGCAGCGCCAACCCAACAGCCCCAGATGATGGAGTCGGTCGGAACCGTGCCACCGGCGAGGGCAGCGCCACCCGACTGCGGGGTCAGGTGGAGGACGACGCTCTTGGCCACGGCCGTGTAATCGACCTCAACTTCGCCAGTTGCGGCGGTGATCGCAACCGTCGAGACGATCGCGGTGCCAGTCGGCGCGGTCCAACCCACATCCAGCGTCGCGCTTCCGTTGGAAGCATTCTCGGCCACAGTGGTCTTGGCAGCGTCCGCCAGACTCAAACCTTCAGTGATCTTCGCGCGTACCAGGTAGTCCTGGTAGGCCGGGATCGCGATCGCGGCCAGGATGCCGATGATCGCGACGACGATCATCAACTCGATCAGGGTGAAACCCTTCTGCACAGCTTTCATTGAATATTCCTCGAGGCGTTAGGGGGAGACCAGCGGCGCAGGGGCGCCAGCACGAAGCATCAAAGCAAGGCCTATGCCAGTGCCGCTCGTGTGGCGTAAGTGATTGATCTGAAAGGTGTGAAAGCCCGTCGAAAGCGAATCCCGATTGACTTAATGCCGGCGCTTTGTGACGACATCAGATGGGTGTCACGTCACAAACTGACGCGCAGTGTCATGTTGCGTCGCATGGCCAGCTTTGCTCACTCGCCGGCGACGGCGGCAGTCGCTCGCAGCCCGAGCCGGTACGAAACCAACCGATGCGCCAGAAAGCTCACCGGTGTGTTGAGGGCGGCCAGGAGCAACGTGGCGCCCAGGTACCAGAGATGAAAATGCTCGACCAGGAGACGCAGTGCGGCGCCATTGGCAATGAGCAGGCAGACGTTCACCGCCATATAGCGCAACAGTCCGGTTTTATCCCTGCCACGCGCGCGGAATGTGTATCGTCCGTTCAGAAGGTAGCCCAGCGAGCTCGTGACGACGAACGATGCGACATACGCCACCAGGTAGTGCATACCAGCCAACTCGTGCAGTCCCGCCAGTACGCCGATACCCAGCGCAAAACAAAAGAGACTGACCGCGGCAAAGCGGGCAAGCTGGTGAGCATGGGTGCGTAGCGGTGTCGGCATTAAGGGGGAATGATGCCGGTGTATGACCTTCGGGTCGAACGAATCTGCTGAGCAGGTCACCCTTTCGTCGTATGCGCACAGGGATAATCCGGTTCCCGGTGTATGTCGGTCATCGAACCCGATATGAACTCAGCCCTCCGCCTCGCCGAGGCGCAGATAGAGCGCCCCGAGGGTGCTCCGGCCAGCGAGCCGCGCTCCCTGGAACTCACCATTCTCATGCCATGCCTCAACGAGGCCGAGACCGTCGCGACTTGTGTGCGCAAGGCGCACAGCTTTCTCGAACGCTCCGGTATCGCGGGCGAGGTGCTGGTGGCTGACAATGGTTCGTCCGATGGCTCGCCTGAGTTCGCTCGTGAGGCCGGTGCGCGGGTCGTGGGCGTTCAGCAAAAAGGTTATGGCAGTGCGCTCATCAGCGGGGTCGGCGCGGCCCGCGGACGGTTCGTGATCATGGCCGACGCGGACGACAGCTACGACTTCTCGCAACTCGATGCGTTCGTCGAAGGCCTGCGTGCCGGTAACACAATGGTGATCGGGAATCGCTTTCGGGGCGGCATCCGTTCGGGCGCGATGCCTTTGCTGCACCGGTACCTGGGTAATCCCGTGTTGAGTTTTATCGGACGTCTGTTCTTTTCCTCGGGCATCGGTGATTTTCACTGCGGTCTGCGTGGCTTCGAGCGCGAGGCGGCGTTGAGCCTCGGACTGCGGGCGCCGGGAATGGAGTTCGCCAGCGAGATGATCGTCAAAGCGACACTCGCGGGATGGCGCATCGCGGAGGTACCGACCGTCCTTTCTCCGGCCGGGCGCACACGGGCTCCGCACCTGCGCAGCTGGCGGGATGGCTGGCGCCATTTGCGTTTCCTGCTCATGATGAGCCCCCGGTGGCTGATGTTGTACCCCGGCGCCTGCCTGATCGGGCTCGGTCTCGCGGCGGAGCTGGCCATCCTGCGCGGGCCCGTCGTAATCGATGGGATCGGATTCGACATCCATACCATGCTCTACGCGGCGGCCGCGACCATCCTGGGCGTCCAGCTCGTTCTGTTCTCTCTATTGGCGCGCACGGTCGGCGTGTTGAAGAGTGTCTTGCCTGTGACCCGGCCGCTGGCGCGATTTCTGAATGTCTTCACACTCGAGCGCGGGATTATCTTGGGCTCGTCCCTTTGCTGCGCGGGTCTCGGGCTCGCGGTCTATTCCGTAGAGAGCTGGGCTCACACGCGTCTCGCTGCGCTCGACCCTACGACCATGATGCGAGTCGCCATTCCTTCGGTGACCTTGATGCTCGCGGGTGCCGAGATCGTTTTCGCGTCATTTCTGCTGGGGCTCATCGACGCCCGCGCGGCCAACACGGCCGAGCGATGAGCGTGGCCGAGCTTGCGGCGCGGCCGTCATCACTCCAGGAAGGTAGCCGTACCGTTGGGATGTACCGGCTGCCCGTCTATCTCGCCTGCACGGTGCTGGCTGTCGTCAGCAACTACCTGCTCGGCAAGGACATGGCGTGGGACACACTGAATTATCATCTGTACGCTGGCTTCTCGGCATTTCATGACCGATTCTCGCAGGACTATTTCGCGGCGGGGCCGCAGTCCTACTTCAACCCTTACGCGTATGTGCCGTTCTACCTCCTCGTCAAGGCGGGACTATCGGCTCTCCAGGTCAGTACGATTCTGGCGATCGTACACAGTAGCGTTCTCTGGCTGACTTTCGAACTCGCCATCCTTGTCCATCCATCCGAGGATCGCGGCAGGCGCGTGACAGTAGGTGTTTGCGCGGCGGCCCTGGCGTTCGTCAATCCCATTCTGCTGCAGCAAATCGGCTCGAGCTTTTCCGACGTTACCACTGCGATACTGGTGCTCGGTGGTTGGATCCTGCTCGTCGGTGCGGTCCGAACTCCGGGTGCAGCCCGCGTTCTGTACGGCGGGCTGCTGCTCGGAATAGCTACCGCGCTGAAGCTCACCAACGCCGTGCATGCGATAGCGGGTTTTGCGGTGTTGATCCTGGTTTCGCAGGACCTGCGCGCCAGGATTCGTGCCAATCTCGCCTACGCAATAGCGCTCGGAACGGGCTTCGTGATCGCAATGGCGCCGTGGTCGTATCGGCTCGAGCGTCGGTTCGGCAATCCGCTGTTTCCGCTGATGAATTCCGTGTTTCGCTCGCCGGAGTTCACGACCGAGCCGCTGCGGCACTTCCGCTTCATTCCTGCGAGTTTTGCCGAGGGACTCTGGCGTCCGTTCGCGATCATCAATCCGATCAGGATGGTGCACGAGGAGTTGAGTGCGCCGGATTTGCGCTACGCGGTGTTGGTGCTGCTGGCGGGCGTGTTGTTCTTGCGGTGGCTGTGGCGGTATCTCCCGCACATTGGGTATACGCCGATGCGTTCGGAGGCGGCCACCGCCTGGCGCCCTCTTGCAGCTCTCGGCTGCGGTCTGACCGTTGACTGGGTTTTCTGGTTGAGCAATTCGGGCAATGGCCGCTATTTCCTGCCGATGGCCTGTGTCGCGGCCGCCGTGATAGCGGCGTTGCTGTTTCGGCTGTGCGCCGCCCGGCCGAAAGGAGCCCTCTACGTCATCGTCGCAGTTCTCGCCGCCCAGGCGGTGCAACTCCGGATGGGCACGGAGTTTCGCTGGAATCCCACGCCATGGAACGACGGCCCCCAGTTCGATGTCGGCGTACCAAAGCGCCTGGCGACCGAGCCCGACCTGTACCTGACGATGGGCACGCAGTCGAATTCCTTTCTCGCGGTGTTCCTGCCTGAGGCCGCGGGAATGATCAATTTTTCCGGCGGGTATGCGCTCGGGCCGGAGGGAGCAAGCGGGGCCCGGGTGGCGGCACTCATCCGCCAATATGCGCCGCACGTGCGTGTCCTGGTGCGGGGCGCGCGGTTGTATCCGGATAAAGAGTCTCATGACCCTCGTCTTTCCGATGTCGATAAAGCGTTGGAACGCTTCAGCCTGCGCGCCGACACGACCGACTGCGCGACCATCGCGGTGCAAGGTCTGCCGCGCTTCATGGAAATCACCGTCGTCAAGGACGGGAATTCAGCGCCCACCCCAAAGCCACCCCGAGACGGAACCCACCTGGTCAGTTGTCGCGTCGTCCCTGAAGACATCGATCGCGCGGCTCTGCTTGCTCGCCAGCACGCTGCCGATATCGTGCTCGATCGTCTCGAGGACGCGTGCCCGCAGCTCTTTCAGCCCCGCCGTGTGCTGACGGAGCACGTCGGTGAATCCTGGCGCCGGCTCTACATGAACACGGATCTGATGGCGTGGGTCAGCGATGGTTGGGTCAAATTTCGCGATCCGGTGCGCAGCGACGAACTGTTCTTTGTCGGACGTGAGAGCGAGTGGGCGAAAGGGCAGCTGAAACTTGCTTGCGGGCGTCGCGACGGCCACTATTTCGCCCACGTGCTGAAATCGAAAGAGGAGCCGTGACGCTCATGGCAACACGGCGTCCGCTTTCTAACGTTCCGCGGCTACAGTACACGCCACTCGAGCGTCTCAGCGTCACGCGCCCCGTCGACCGAATTGGATTCATCGCGGACGTTTGCACTCAACGCCGTGTGCTCGATCTGGGTGCAATGGATGAGACCGCATGGCAGAGCAAGCGCGGCCGTGGCACCTGGTTGCACGAGGAAATCGCTCGCAAGGCGCTGCAGGTCGATGGCGTCGACAACTCCGCACTGGTTCCGGCACAGGGCCTTCGGACGGGAACCAACTCGATCATCCGGCGGGGCGACATTAGCGATCCGGCACAACTCATCGCGGCGCTCGATAATCCACCGGACGTGGTCGTCGCCGGTGAGCTGATCGAGCACCTCGAGAATCCACTACAGTTCTTAAAACGATTCGTCGGAGTGGAGCGACTGTCGGGCAGAGAGCTCGTTCTCTCAACGCCCAACGCCACGGCGTTACACAACATCCTGATCGGGCTGCTGCGCCGAGAGTCTACACACCACGATCACCTCACCATCCTGTCATACAAGACACTGACCACATTGTGCAGGCGGGCTGGCTTTTGCGAATGGGAGATCATTCCTTACTTCGCGCGTTTCACGGAAATGGAGGAACGCCATTCGGGGCTTGCACGCCTGGCGGTGCGAGCGGCGGAGCGTGTGGTGAACTTGTTCGAGTGGATTTTCCCGATGCTGAGTTTTGGCTATATCGTGCGAGCCCGGTTGTGAGCGTCGGTCCCGCGATTCGCCGGCTTCTGGGACCGCGCCTGGCCCGCGTGGCGGGCCGTGCATATCGAGCAATTTTCGTCGACCTCTCCAAGGAGGCGGCGGCCCTTGCGGCCCTGATTCCCCCGGGGGCGCATCTGCTGGATGTTGGCGGGGGTGACGGTGAGCCGCTCAATCATCTGTTGAAGCTCCGTCCCGATATACGCATCACGACGCTCGATCCAGGGCCTGCCGTAGGGCAGTGGATCGAAGCCCGTTTCGAGAGCCGGGTAACCCGCTTGCCAGGCATGGACCTGGCGGGCTACCTCGCACGCCAGGAAACCGGCCCCGATGCGATTCTGATCGCGGATGTTCTACACCATATTCCCGAGGCGGCCCGCGCCGGCTTTCTCGGTTCGGTCAACATCCTTTTCCGGCGAGTGCCGGCTTTACGTATCATCGTGAAGGATGTTGAGCCAGGTCACTGGCGCGCGTTGCTGGGTTATTGGTCGGACCGCTATATCACGGGTGACCGCGGGGTCAGCCCGGTCTCGCGCGAGTACGTGACGCGTCTCTTCGAGGGTGCGCTCGGGCCGTTGCGACGGGAAGACACGAGTCTGTTCGATGCGGACAGACCCAACTACGCCATGGCCTTCTTCCGGTAACGACGAATGTCTGCAAGATTGCTATTCGCTGTGGTAGCCCTCAACGCGGTCATCGGCCAGCTGTTGCTGCGGAGGGCCACGAGCGATGTCGGCACTCCGGCGGGCTTGGCGGACCTGCCTCGTTTCATCGGCGTCGCAGTGTTCTCCCCCTGGATGTACGCATCGTTGGCGGTACAGGTCTTTGGTTATGTGTTGTGGATGGTGATCGTCTCGCGCGAGAAGCTCGGTGTCGCCACAGCGGGCGTGGGCGCTGGCTTTTATATCCTGATGGCGCTCTCTGCCTGGGTTGTTTATGGCGAGACGCTTTCAGTTCTGCAGTGGACCGGAATCCTGTTGGTGACCCTTGGCGTTGTTTGCATCGGTCTGGGCGGGCTCTGACTCATTCAACCCGGTTGGCGCGGTAGCCGAGTCGATAGACGGCCGCAAGTGCCGCGGCAATGGGCCTTGGCCAGAAGGCATTGAATATCGCGCGGTCTTCCCGGTCGCGTGCCCGGTTGGCAATCGTCACCGTCGTCTCGCTTCCAGGATGGATACCCTTCGAAACGAGACGGTCGCGAACATAAACGAACCCGCCAGGGCGGCGCGCCAGCTCCAACCATGCCATCCAGTCGAGGTTGGTCTGGAAGCCCGTGGGGAACCGGAAATCCGGCAGTGCGGCACGATTGAGCATTACGCTGGGGCAGCAGATGGGGTTGCCCAGGTTCAGCAGGCGTAGCTTGTCGCGAGTCTCGGTGAGGCATTCCCGTCCGCCGAATGCCCGAAGGCTCAAAGCGCGCTTGACGCGCAGATTGATGTTGGTTGGGCGCGTCCCGGCGGACGTATGTTCTGAATAGTCGCAATACGCGAAGAGCGCGCCGGGATGACGGTTCAGCGCTTCGGTAAGTCGAGTCACGTAGGCGGGCGCGAACAGATCGTCCTGGTGGGCGAGTGTCACCCAAGAGGTCCGGGCCGCCACCAGCGCGTAATTCCAGTCCGAGGCTATACCGAGTCGCTGCGGGTTGATATGCAGAGGAAGCGCGAAGTCCCTGGCGAAGGACTCGAGCTCCCGGGATGGCGTGGAGCTTGCGAGCAGGATCTGGCTGCCCGTGCCGGTCTGCTCACGGAGCGACTTGAGCAGCGCTGCCAGGTTCGGCGCCGCGCCGTACACCGGAATGGCAAACGTGTGGTCCATGAAGCGCCAGGGCCCCGGGGTGACCGCTATTCGATACCCAGTTTCTTCACGCGGTAACGCAGCGCTCTGAAGCTCATGCCCAGCAACTTCGCAGCCGCCGTTTTGTTGTAGCGGGTTTTCTCGAGCGCCTTGATGATCGCGTCGCGCTCCATGTCCTCGAGCTTGTCGCCCAGCGCGCCGCTGGTTTCGACAGGAGCTTCGAGCAGCGTCACCTCGGTGTTGGTCGGGGTGCGCGGCGTGCCGCGTAACTTGATGTGCTCCGCCTCGATCAGGCCCTCGCCGCACAGAGTCAGAGCACGTTCCATGACGTTCTCGAGTTCGCGCACGTTGCCCGGGAAGGGGTAGGCCTGGAGCGTCTCGATTGCTTGCGGCGAGAGCTGCGGAGCCTCGGTGTTGGCTCGTCGGCCGAGCCGTTGCAGTATGGCCTCGGCGATCTCCGGTATGTCGCTGGTGCGCTCGCGCAGTGAAGGCACGCGCAGCTCGATGACGTTGATGCGGTAAAAGAGATCCTCGCGGAACAATCCCTGGGCAACGAGGTCACCGAGGTTCTTGTGTGTGGCCGAGAGGATGCGTACGTCAATCGTTTCTTCGCGCGACTCGCCGATCGGGCGTACGGTTTTTTCCTGCACGACCCGCAGTAGTTTCACCTGCATGTGCAGCGGCAAGTCGGCGACCTCGTCCAGGAAAAGGGTGCCGCCTTCGGCGCTCTGAACGAGTCCCTTCTTGTCACTGACGGCGCCCGTGAAGCTGCCGCGCTTGTGTCCGAACAGCTCGCTTTCCATGAGCTCGGTTGGAATGGCGCCGCAATTCACCGCCACGAACGGCCCCTCGCTACGGGCGCCGCTCTCGTGGATGAGTCGGGCGACCAGTTCCTTGCCAGTTCCAGATTCGCCATAGATGTGGACGGGTGCCTGGCTGCGGGCAACCCGTGCGACCATCTCGCGCAATTGCTCCATGGCGTCGGAGTGTCCGAGCAAGCGTGGGCCGCGAAAGGTAATACTGGTTCGCTCGTTGCCGCCGCCGCGGGTACCGAGTTTGATCGCGCTGCCCACCAGCTTCCGTAGTACACCCAGGTCGAGCGGCTTGGATACGAAGTCGAAGGCACCTAGTTTCAGTGCGCGAACCGCGGATTCCACATTGCCGTGCGCCGTGATGACGGCTACCGGCAGTTCCGCGCGGTTCTGTTGGATCCAAGCCACCAGGTCGAGACCGTCGCCGTCGGGAAGCCGCATGTCGGTGAGACACAGGTCGAATTTCTCCGACTTCAGCAGGCGGCGAGCGGAGTTGACGTCGGCGGCGGTGCGCGCCTGCAGGTTCATGCGGCTCAGCGTGAGGCTCACGAGCTCGAGCAGATCGGGCTCGTCGTCCACGATGAGCACGGTGGGCTTTTCCACCATGCCGCTCCTGCCGTCGACCATCTCAATCATGAATTCATGCCTCCCACCGCCGCGGGTCCGCGAACACCAGCCGAAAGATGCTCCCCCCTCCCGGCCGCGCCTCGTACAACAGCGTCGCACCGTTCGTCTGGGCGAGCTCCCGGGCCAGGAAGAGCCCTAGTCCGGTGCCACGGCCGCCGCTGAAGAATGGCTCGAAAATCCGCTCAGCGTGCTCCGGGGGGACACCGGGCCCACGGTCGGCGATTTCCAGGAACGGCCGGGCCGTGGGGCTCATGCGGCCATATCGTAGCTCGACCACCTGGTCCGGGCTGTCCCGTACGCCGTGTTTGAGCGCATTCTCACAAAGATTCCAGACGATCTGGCGAAGCTGGCTGGGATCTGCGCGGACTTCGATATCGGTCGCCGCGGGGCCGCTCGCTCGAAGGCGCTCAACCGGCCATTGCATGGTCTCGCAGAATTCTTCGTGAAATTCGTCACACCACGCTTGCAATGAGAGGCGTTCCACATGCGTCGCTTCGCGCTTGGACAGGCTCAGGACGTTGTTGATGATTCCGCTGACCCGCTCCGCGTTGGCACGGATGATCTCCGTGAGCCGGCGGTCCTCGTCGGAAATATTAGGAGACTCGCCCAGAAGCTGGCCGGCATGGCTCATGGCGCCCACGGGATTGCGGATCTCGTGCGCGATACTGGCGCTCAAGCGTCCCAGGGAGGCGAGTTTTGACTGCTGCACACGCTCGGCCAGAAGACTGGTGTCTTCGAGGAAGACGATGACCGGTGCGGGACTCGTTGCGCCCAACGGAGCGAAATGCGCCCGGATAACGCGGCCCCCATCGGCGGCGACAAAGGTCGGATCAGTGCCTGGGAAAGCGCTGCCTGTGGTGGCCGCGTCCTGCCGCCAGGTTTCGAGCAGGTAGAGGAGCTGCGGGGAAGCCTCGCCGAGGAACACGTCCGGATAGGCGCGGTCATCGCCCAGCATCTGCGCAGCCGATTCGTTGATGAGCCGGATCCGGTCCGCCGTGTCGACGACGAGAATGCTCTCGCGCAGGTGCTGCACGATGTACTGCGACAGCTGTGCCAGGTTGGCGAGGTCGACCTCCTGCTTCAACACCAGCGCTTCGCTTTCCTTCAGTCGGTTGGCGACCGGCCACAACGACGCGGCTATTCCAAACAGCACCAGGCCGAGTACGCCCGCTGCCGTGTAATCCGTACTAGGTGTGTTGTCGGCCAGCGCAACGAAGATCTGTTGCACGAGGACGGCGAGAGCGGCCATAGCGGCAATCAGAAATGCGTCGCGGTGATCCGCGAGAATTGACAAGGCGGCGACCGGCAGCACCAGCAAAATTCCCAGGCCGCTCGCCACGCCTCCGCTGGCATACAGGATCAGCCCGATGGCCAGTGAGTCGATCCCCGCATTCACCAGGGTGACGACGCGCAGGCTCACCCAGTCCAGGCGACGGGCGATCAGGAGCAGTAGTGCTGCGGTGAAATAGGCGACGCAAGCCGACAGCAGCAGCGACGGGCGCTCAGCGACGAGGATCCATTCGGGCCGGGCCAGCCACTGCAGCGACACCAGCACCACAGGCACCAGCAGCCGGTAGATATTCAGCAGTCCCAGTACGCGCCAGGCGAAATCGCTCGGAGCCGAAGTGGATGTAGTCGGCATTTTCATTGTTGCTTGGGCTCGAGACCCCCCGCGAAATACTCTATCAGCTCAAGGGTCTGGGGAGATGCGAGCCACATCGCGGCCGCGTTGCTGGCGAGTCGCGGCGATTTCCGGGAAAATGCGCGCCCCCCTGGCGGTCGGACGGCGGTGACGATGAATCTGCACGAGTATCAGGCGAAAGATATTTTCAGAAATTATGGGATCGCAGTGCCCGCCGGACGCGTGGCGGCGAGCGCCGCGGAAGCGGCGGCGGCGGCGGAAGCGCTCGGCGGCTCCGTATGGGTGGTCAAAGCCCAGGTACATGCCGGCGGCCGTGGCAAGGCTGGTGGTGTGAAGGTGGTGCGCGATCTGGACGCGGTGCGTGCCGCGACGGAGGGCATGCTCGGAACTCGCCTGGTCACGAAGCAGACCGGGGAGGAGGGCCTTCCTGTCGAGCACGTTTACGTCGAGTCGGGCTCGGAGATCGAGCGCGAGATCTACGTTTCCTTGACGCTCAATCGCGAGCGCGGGCGGATCGCTCTGATCGCCTCCGCCGCTGGCGGCATGGATATCGAGGAGGTGGCCGCGAAAACGCCTGAGAAAATCCTCACGGTGAATGTCCATCCTGCCGCCAGTCTGCAGCCGTACCAGGCGCGTCAGATCGCCTTCGGCCTGGGCTTCAAGGGAGCGCAGATCGCGGAATTCCAGTCGATCGCCATGGCGCTGTACAAGCTGTACCAGGAGAAGGACGCGAGCCTGGTCGAGATCAATCCCCTGATCGTGACCAAGTCGGGCTCGCTGGTCGCGCTGGATGCGAAAATCAACATCGATGCGAACGCCGTTTTCCGGCATCCGGATCTCGCCAAGCTGCGCGATCCGAACCAGGAAGACCCGATGGAGCGGCGCGCTGCAGAGCACGATCTCAATTACGTCTCCCTGGATGGCGACATTGCGTGCATGGTGAACGGTGCCGGCCTTGCGATGGCGACGATGGATCTCATCAAGCTCCACGGTGGCCAGCCGGCGAATTTCCTGGACGTCGGAGGTGGGGCCACGAGCGAGCGCGTCACGGCGGCGTTCCAGCTGATTCTCTCGAACCCGAAAGTAACGGCCGTGCTGGTCAATATCTTCGGCGGCATCGTGCGTTGTGACCTGATTGCGGACGGTGTCATCAACGCCGTCAAGAACGTTGGCGTGAAGGTGCCCGTCGTGGTGCGACTCGAGGGGACGAACGCTGACAAGGCGCGCGAAATGCTGGCGCAGAGCGGGCTGACGATCACCCCGGCGACCGATCTGACGGACGCCGCGCGTAAGGTCGTCTCCATGGCCAAGGGCTGAGGTAAAGAATGAGTATTCTGGTCAACAAGAACACGCGCGTGATTTGCCAGGGCTTCACCGGCAAGCAAGGCACTTTCCATTCCGAGCAGGCCCTCGCCTATGGGACCAAGTTGGTCGGTGGTGTTACCCCCGGCCGCGGAGGCCAGACACACCTGGGCCTTCCGGTATTCGACACCGTGCAGGACGCGGTGCGTGAGACTGGCGCTACGGCGAGCATGATCTATGTTCCGGCCGCGGGTGCGGCGGACTCCATTCTCGAGGCCGCGGACGCTGGCGTTGAGCTCGTCGTCTGCATTACCGAAGGCGTGCCCGTGAATGACATGGTGCGCGTGAAGTCGGTGCTCGCCGGTTCGGCGACCCGCCTGGTGGGACCGAACTGCCCGGGCGTGATCACGCCCGAGGAATGCAAGATCGGCATCATGCCGGGCTTCATCCACAAGAAGGGAGCGGTTGGCATCGTGTCGCGCTCCGGAACACTCACCTATGAGGCGGTGTTCCAGACCACCAACATCGGACTCGGCCAGAGCACGTGCGTCGGCATCGGCGGCGATCCTGTGCGCGGCATGAATTTCATTGACGTGTTGGAGCTGTTCGAGCGCGATCCGCGTACCGAGGGCATCATTCTCGTCGGCGAGATCGGCGGCAGCGATGAGGAAGCGGCTGCGGACTTCATCCACAAGTTCGTTACGAAGCCGGTCGTCGCCTACATCGCTGGAGTGACCGCGCCGCCGGGCAAGCGCATGGGGCACGCGGGTGCAATCGTCGCGGGCGGGAAGGGTACGGCAGCCGATAAGTACGAGGCCTTCGAGCGTGCTGGGGTGCGGACCGTGAAGTCGCCCGCGGAGCTCGGTAGCGCGATGGACGAGCTTCTGCGCAAGCGTCGGGCCAAGGCGGCGGCGAGCGCGCCGCGGCTTTTTGCGGTCGAGATCGATGAGGAGGAGGAAGAGGAAGTTGACGTGCCTTCAAGGGCGCGCGCTCCCTCGAGGGCTGCCGCCTCTTCCAAGGCGAAGGCCAAAGTGAAAAGTGCTCCGGCGAAGGGCTCCGGTGGCGGCTCGAAGGCCAAAGCGCCTGCGAAGCAGCCAGCAAAAGCTCCCGCCAAAGTCGCTGCGAAGGGCAACGGCTCTTCCAAAGGCAAGGCTGCCGTAAAGCCTGCCGCGAAGGGCAAGTCTGGTGCGGGTAAGGCAGCCGGGAAGGGCAAGTCTGCCCCGGGCAAGGGCGCCGGAAAGGGTAAGCCCGCCGGCAAGTCCGCCGCCGCGCGCGGCAAACGCCGCTGAGTCGTGAAAGAATAGGTCTGGCGGGGCGCCCCGGTGGGCGCCCCAGGCGGACTCATGAGCGACACTTTCAAGATTGCCCTCGCACAGCTCAACCTTTTGGTTGGGGATGTGCATGGAAACGCTACGCGCGTAATTACGACGACGCGCCGTGCCCGTGCTGAGCATGGCGCCGATCTCGTGGTATTCCCGGAACTCACCCTCTCGGGTTATCCACCGGAGGATCTGCTGTTCCACCGAGGTTTTCGGCGGCAGATCGAGGTGGGCCTCGACCGTGTGAGGCAGGAACTGCAGGATGCCTGCCTCGTCGTTGGGTTCCCCGAATACACGCGGGCGGGTATCTATAACTCCGCGGCTCTGATCGCTGGCGGGAGCATTGCGGCCATCCATCGCAAAGCTGAGCTGCCGAACTACAAGGTTTTCGACGAGAAGCGTTACTTCCAATCCGGCGCGCAGCCCACTGTGGCCGACCGCCAGGGCTTCCGGGTAGGCCTGCTGGTTTGCGAGGACATCTGGGAGCCTGAGTCGACGCAGCTCGCCCGGTCTGACGGAGCGGAGCTTCTCGTTGTCATCAACGCATCCCCATACGAGTTGCACAAGCAGCGCGAGCGCGAGGACATCGCGCGTATTCGTGCGCGTGAGGTCGGACTGCCGCTGGTGTACGTGAACATCATGGGCGCGCAGGACGAGTTGGTTTTCGAAGGAAATTCCTTCGTGATGGATGCCGAAGGGCGCGTCGTGATGCGCGCGCCGGCCTACGAAGAGGGCATCTATCCTGTCGAGTTCGTGCGGCAGGCACGTGGCAAGGTCGTTCCGAAGCCGGGACCTATTGCGCCGGAGTTGAGCGACGAAGCCAGTGTGTACGGCGCTCTCGTTCTTGGCGTTCGTGACTACGTCAACAAGCATGGATTCCCCGGTGTCGTGATGGGGCTTTCCGGAGGCGTTGATTCGGCTCTGACCCTGGCCATCGCTGTTGACGCATTGGGTGCCGATCGCGTGCACGCGGTCATGATGCCCTCGCGATACACCTCCGACATGAGCGTGAATGATGCCGAGGAGCAGGCGAAAAGCCTCGGCGTGAAGTACAGCACGCTCTCGATCGAGAACATGTTCGAGACGACGCTGGCGACGCTCAAGAATGAGTTCGCCGGTCGTCCGCCGGATGCGACCGAGGAGAATATCCAGTCGCGTTGCCGGATGCTGCTGCTCATGGGCATCTCGAACAAGACGGGCAAGATGCTCCTCACCACCGGTAACAAGAGCGAGATGGCGGTCGGCTACGCCACTTTGTACGGGGACATGGCGGGCGGTTTCGCGCCGATCAAGGACTGCAGCAAGATGTTGGTTTACCGGCTCGCTGCGTACCGGAACTCGCTCGGCCGCGTGATTCCGCAGCGGGTGATCGATCGGCCGCCGTCGGCCGAGCTGCGTCACGATCAGAAGGATTCCGACTCGCTGCCGCCTTACGACGTCCTGGATGCCATCCTCGAGGCTTTCATCGAGGAGGATCTGTCAGTGGATGAGCTCGAGGCGCGGGGATTCGACCGGGTGACGGTGGGGCGGGTGCTCGACCTCGTCAAACGCAACGAGTACAAGCGACGTCAGGCGCCGCCCGGAGTGCGGGTGAGTCGGCGCGCGTTCGGGCGCGATTGGCGCTACCCGATTACGAACGGGTATCGGCGCTAGGCGGAGGCGGGTGCCTGGCGCCCGGTACGGCGGGTTAGGCCTCGGCTACGCGCGCTAGACGCAGCAGCGAGGGTGCTCCAACGCTCGCGGCGGGCCCGCTACCAGATGTGCCACCAGGCCTTCTTGATTTCAGCCTGGGCGTCGCGGATGGCACCCGGATAGTTGTCGTGGTAGACCTCCTTGGCCTTGTCCGCGAGAGGCGTCAGGTTGAGACGGTCATAACCTTCGACCATGATCGCTAACGCGTCGTGTACGGCAGGAGCACCGTCGTATTGCTCGACGCAGCCCTTTGCGCGCTGCACAGCCGCGACGTAGGCGCCGCGCTTCATGTAGTAGCGAGCGACGTGGACTTCGTAATCCGCGAGCCGGTTACGTAGGTAGACCATGCGTTGCAACGAGTCGTGCGCGTACTCGCTCTTTGGATACTGCTCCACCACAGTTCGAAATGCCGCGAATGACTTACGGGCGGTGCTCGGCGGCCGTTGCGTCAGGTCCACGCGGAACAGCTTCTCGAGGGCATTCGGTGAGCGTTCGAAGTCTACGAGGCCCTTGATGTACCACGCGTAGTCGACGCGTGGATGCGTGGGGTTCTCGCGGATGAACGTGTCGGCCGCGTCGGTCGCGGACTCTTTCTCGCCCGCACGGTAGTATGCGTAGATCAGGTCCAGGCGCGCCTGCCGCGCCTGGTCCGTGAACGGGAACCGCGCGGTGAGCTGCTCATAGGTCTTGATCGCCGTGTTGTAGTCGTACGAGTCCAGGCTCTTCTTCGCCTTTTTGTAGAGGACCTCGGGACTCGACTGCTGCAGCTGGCGATTCTTGTGGGCACAGCCCGACGAGAGGGCGAGCAAGGCAATGAACAGCGCGACGATCGTGCCGCGCACCGGAGCGGTCAGGGACATTCTGCAAGGGCCTTTATATTTGGCAACGCGCCGCGTAATGAAGGGGAGTATAGCGAATCCCCAGCCTGCACTTCGGACCGGCTCACCGGCCATGGAGTTCCGTACTCACTCTCTGGCTTTGCCGGCGGAGCTGGCGGGGCTGCGGCTCGACCAGGCGCTCGCCCGGGCATTGCCGCAGTATTCCCGGGCGCGCCTGCAGGACTGGCTCGAGGCCGGGGCGATCGAGGTCGACGGCCGGCGACTGCGCGCCAAAGACAAGGTGTTCGGCGGGGAGCAGGTCCGTATCGAGGCACGCCTGGAGGTGGACCAGCAGGTCGCCCCCGAGGAGATGCCGCTCGAGATCGTGTTCAAGGATCGTGCGTTGATCGTGATCAACAAGCCCCCCGGACTGGTCGTCCATCCGGGCGCTGGGAATGCCAGCCACACGTTACAGAATGCGCTGCTGGCCCTCGATCCCAAACTTGCGGTCGTGCCGCGCGCTGGCCTGGTGCATCGCCTCGATAAGAACACGAGCGGGTTGCTCGTTGTCGCGCGT
This sequence comes from Steroidobacteraceae bacterium, assembly GCA_036834945.1. GTDB lineage: Bacteria > Pseudomonadota > Gammaproteobacteria > Steroidobacterales > Steroidobacteraceae > 13-2-20CM-66-19. The sequence goes on along the minus strand of DAITMW010000006.1, from coordinate 3,166 downwards.
TCTCTGGAGGCGCATACCGCACTGGTCGCTGCGTTGGCTGAGCGGGAGGTCGAGCGGCACTACATCGCGCTTTGCACCGGCGTGATGACGGGTGGCGGGACCATCGACGAGCCGATCGGCCGTCACCGGAGTCAGCGTACGAAGATGGCTGTGCGAGCCGATGGTCGCCCATCAGTGACGCACTATCGGCTGATGAAGCGCTTTCGCGCTCACACGCTCGTGCACGTGCAGCTCGAGAGCGGCCGCACCCATCAGATCCGCGTGCACCTTGCTCACATCGGATACCCGGTTGTCGGAGACCCGGTTTATGGCGGACGACGGCGGATCCCGGCAGGCGCCGGTCCGGGGCTCGTCGCCGCGCTGGAGGATTTCAAACGGCAGGCTTTGCATGCCGCGAGGTTGAAGTTGGAGCATCCGACGACCGGCAAGGAGATGGAGTGGGAAGCCCCACTGCCGGAGGACATGGCACATCTGGTGAAGGTGCTCGAGGCGGATGAGAAGGGAGGCTGAGTTGGGCGCGGGCACTAACGAGCCTGAGCGGGAAGTGAGCGCTCGGGAGCCCGAGTCGGACGCGCGCGGTACGGAGGGTGAGCAGGAAGTGAGCGTGATTGCGCCAGATTGGCCGGCGCCGGCACGCGTGCGCTGCGCGTTTACGCTTCGAACGGGTGGTGTTAGCGCTGCGCCATACGACTCGCTGAATTTAGGGGCTCATGTCGGCGACGCCGCAGACGCGGTTCAGGAGAACCGGCGGCGCGTGTGGGAAAGTCTGAAACTACCGGCGGAGCCGGTGTGGTTGCAGCAGGTGCACGGTGCCGATGTTGTTGACCTGGATGTGTTGGAGGGCCGATCGCAGGACTCTGCCCAGCCGTCGTCTGGGGTGATGCATTCAGGGCCCGGGGTAAGCGCGGACGCCGCGGTGACGCGCACGCCGGGCCGTGTTTGTGTCATTCAGGTCGCCGACTGTATGCCGGTGTTGTTTGCCGCGCGCGATGGCTCCGCTGTGGGCGCGGCGCACGCGGGATGGCGCGGGCTTGCCGGCGGTGTGCTGGAGCAAACCGTTCGGGCGCTGGGCGTTGCACCGGCGGATTTGGTCGTCTGGCTTGGGCCGACCATCAGCCAGCAGCATTTCGAGGTTGGGGATGATGTGCGGGGCGCCTTCATGTCCAGCGATTCTGGCGCGTCGTCGGCCTTTGTGGCCAACACGCGCGGCCGTTGGCAGTGCGATCTTTACGCGCTTGCGAGGCGCCGACTAGCGATGCTGGGTGTCAGCGAGGTGTTTGGCGGCGGTTGGTGCACTTACGCTGATGCGGCGCGTTTTTTCTCGTTCCGCCGCGATAGCCAGTGCGGGCGGATGGCCGCGCTGATCTGGCTGGAGTGAGGCCCGCTTGACACGCTCAGTAAGGCCCGCTCGCCACGCTGAATGAGGCCCACTTGACACCCGTGCTATCCTAAATTCATTCGTCGACAAGAAGCGTAAAGCCTTGGCCCTGCTCGCC
>DAITMW010000006.1:0-1570 GCA_036834945.1 Steroidobacteraceae bacterium | reverse complement strand
TGCTATCCTAAATTCATTCGTCGACAAGAAGCGTAAAGCCTTGGCCCTGCTCGCCTGGATCATCTTCTTCACCGCCATCGGCGGCATTGCCAGCGCGGCGTTCGCGGGTCTGTTCCTGTTGGTTCCGGATGCCGCCGGCCGCCGGCTGTTACCCCACTTCATCAGTTATGCGACGGGCGCATTGCTGGGTGCCGCGTTGCTGGCACTGCTACCCGAGGCGATCGAGGGTGTTGGACCGGAGGGCGCGCAAGGAATCGGTGTCGCGCTGCTCGTGGGCCTGGGCATCTTTTTCGTCATCGAGAAGCTCGTGCTCTGGTGGCACACGCATTCGAATGGGAATGGTGAGGGGGGGCATGGGAATGGTGAGGTGAGGCACGGCCATGATCACCATGGCCATGACCACCATGACCATGCTCATGACCACGGGCATTCGCACGCTCCCGCTGAGCACGAGAAAGGTCGCGATCGGGCCTCCGGCGTTCTGGTCATCATCGGTGACAGCATCCATAACGCCTTGGATGGCGTGCTGATTGCCGCGGCGTTTCTAACGAGCTTTCCGCTCGGCTTGGTGACGACTTTTGCGGTCGCCGCGCACGAGATCCCCCATCGCGTCGGAGACTTCGCGATTTTGGTGCACTCGGGTATGTCGAGGGGCCGAGCCCTGGTCATGAACATGGCGACCGGGCTGACATCCGTCCTGGGCGGCATTGCAGCGTACTTCGGCCTTCAGCGGGCTCTCGGGACACTACCCTACGCGCTCGCCCTGGCCGCGGCCGGCTTCCTCTACATCGCGGTGGCGGGGTTGATCCCCGGGCTGCATCGCCGTGCCGATCCCCGCACGAGTCTCGCCCAGGTGATCCTCATGGGGCTCGGCGTCGGGACGATTGCCTGGGCGGAGAGTTTGGCGCATCAATAGCCGTCGAAGCGGCTTGAACGCAGTGGGTTTTTGCCCCACATACCCCGGCAAGCAAGCCCAATCACCAGGGTATCTCCCCATGCGACAGGACAAACTGACCAGCCAGTTCCAGCAGGCCTTGGCCGATGCGCAATCGCTCGCCCTCGGCCGCGATCACCAGTTCATGGAGCCAGCCCACGTGCTGCTGTCCATGCTCGACGCCCAGGGCGGCTCGGTGCGCCCGGTGCTCGTGAAAGCCGGTGCGGACGTCAACAAGCTACGCTCCGAGCTGGGCAGTTTGCTCGATCGGATGCCGAAGGTAGAGGGCACCCCCGGCGAGATCCACATTTCGAGTGACCTGAACAAGACGCTCAACGTCACCGACAAGCTGGCGCAGCAGCGGGGTGACCAGTACATCGCCAGCGAGCTGTTTCTGCTGGCCGCCCTCGAGGACCGCGCGCTCGCCCGCCTCTTCAAGGACGCCGGCGTGATCAAAGGCGCGGTTGAGAAGGCGATCGACGAGGTTCGGGGTGGTGAGAAGGTGAATGATCCGAACGCCGAAGGCAGTCGCCAGGCACTCGAGAAGTACACGATCGACCTGACCGCGCGAGCCTCCTCCGGCAAGCTCGATCCGGTCATCGGCCGTGACGACGAGATCCGCCGCACCATCCAGGT
>DAITMW010000005.1:26466-74185 GCA_036834945.1 Steroidobacteraceae bacterium | reverse complement strand
GTAAGCCAATGATTTGGATGAGGAATTTGGCGGAGCGGACGGGACTCGAACCCGCGACCCCCGGCGTGACAGGCCGGTATTCTAACCAGCTGAACTACCGCTCCGACTTGGGGTGCCGCCCGAGAACGGAAGCGCCTAAGCGCCTCATAAGCCTGCGGAAAATGTCACGGCCGCAGGCCGCCCTCAAAACGGGGCGCGAATCGTAACTGATTGACGAAGAAAGCCACAAGAGATTTATGCAGCGGCGCCGCGGACGGCGTCCCCGGCGCGGCAAAGCCGCGGTCCGGTCGACCGCGCCGAAGGCGTCGTACCGCCTTGAACGGCGCAGAAAAATCATTATCTAGGGGCGATGAGTACACGAACCCTCGAGCACATTATTGAATCCGTCCACGCCTCCGACGGCGCGGGCGTGAAGCTCCGGCGTAGCCTGGGAGGCCCCCGGGGCCAGCGAGTCGATCCGTTCCTGATGCTCGACGAGTTCTCGTCCGAGAATCCCGGGGACTACATCGCGGGATTTCCCTCGCATCCGCACCGAGGCTTCGAGACGGTCACCTACCTCCTGGATGGCCACATGCTGCACGAGGACCATCTGGGTAACCGCGGCGATCTCAAGACCGGCGGGGTGCAGTGGATGACCGCGGGTCGCGGGATCATTCATTCCGAGATGCCGCAGCAGGAAGACGGGCGTATGCGCGGCTTTCAGCTGTGGATCAACCTGCCGGCGAAAGAAAAGATGAAGCCCGCGGGTTATCGGGATCTGCAGGCGGAAGAGATTCCGATCGTGCGGCTGCCAAACGACGGCGGCACGGTGAAAGTGATCGCCGGCACGGTGGATGTCGCGGGCACCCGGACATCCGGTCCTATCCAAGGCGTCACCACTGATCCGACCTATCTCGACGTCGCGCTGCCAGCCGGAGCGCGGTTCGAGCATTCCGTCGATGGCGAGCACAGCGCATTCATCTACCCCTACGAAGGTCGAGTGGAAGTGGGCCCAAGTGGCTCCGCACGCACTCTCAACTCTCAAAGCGCAGGCGTCCTAACATCAGGCGGCGATCGCATCGAGGTCACCGCGGGACCGGAAGGCGCACGCTTCCTGGTTCTGGCGGGCCGCCCGCTGCGCGAGCCAATCGTGCAGTACGGCCCTTTCGTGATGAACACACGCCAGGAAATCGAGCAAGCCGTGCGCGATTTCCAGAGCGGCGCGCTCACACGCACGTAATGAGGTCGTGCACCTGGTTCGCGTCAGCGCCCCGGTAAACGCCGTCGGCCGCATCGGTGTCGGCGGCGATGGTCGGCCAAGGCGGCCCCAGCGATGGGACCGCCGCGCATCGAGCAACCGCGAGCGCCAGAGTTAGCGCTTCCTCTCACTATCCAACTGCGACATCTGCGCAGCCATGTAACGCTGCCCCGCCACCGCATCAGAAGGCAGAGCACGCGCAAGGGCCGCCAGCTGCTCCCGTGACAGCTTCACATCCAACGCCCCCTGCGCCTCAGTCAACTGCGCCCTCCTCTTCGCGCCGATCAATGGCACGATGTCCTCCCCCTGCGCTAGCACCCACGCAATCGCAACCTGCGCCACCGACGCCCCGATATTCTTCGCGACCCCGCGCAACTGCTCGACGAGCTCGAGATTCTTCTCCAGGTTCTCACCCTGAAACCGCGGGCTGTTCTTCCGGAAACCCTTCTCCACGGCCGCGCGCTCACGCGAATAGTGACCGCTAATGAGGCCACGGGACAGCACACCGTAAGCCGTAATGGCGATACCCAACTCGCGACACACCGGCAATATCTCCGTCTCTATACCGCGCGAGGCCAGTGAATACTCGATCTGCAGATCGCAGATCGGATGTACCGCCTGCGCGCGTCGCAGCGTCTCCGCACCAACTTCGGAGAGACCAACATAACGCACGTATCCGGCCTTGATCATGTCCGCGATGGCGCCCACGGTATCTTCGATCGGCACACTCGGATCGAGCCGTGCCGGACGATAGATGTCGATGTAGTCGACGCCGAGTCGCTGCAATGAGTACGCGAGGAAGTTCTTGACCGCCGCAGGCCGCGAATCGTAGCCACTCCAGCTCTGTGCGGGATCCCGCAGTGCGCCGAACTTCACACTTAGTAACAACTGCTCGCGCCCGCGCCCGGCGATGGCCTCGCGAATCAACATCTCGTTGTGACCCATGCCGTAGAAATCGCCGGTATCCAGCAGAGTTATGCCGGTATCGAGCGCGGCACGTATCGTAGCGATACTCTCGGCGCGATCGGAGGGCCCGTAAATGCCGGACAGGGCCATGCAGCCGAGTCCAAGAGCGGATACGGCGGGTCCTGATTTGCCCAGGTTGCGTGATGTCATAATCGTGTTTTCCTTACTTCGTGTGTCTCGATCACGCGCCACAGTGGTAGCCGGCGCGAAGTCGTCGTAAAGTTGGAGCGCGCGTCAACCGCAAGTCGTCTGAAACGCTGTTTATTCTATGACGGAGCCTGTTGAACGAGCGGGCCACCGCAAAGATTCGTAACAATTTACTTACCTTGACCGAGGAATTGCAGTCATGAAGTTGAACCGGAATGTCGGATTGTTGGCCCTTGCGATTGCCAGCATCGGGGTCGGCGGTGCGGTGGGGATCGCCAGCGCCCAGACGCCTGCACCCGCCACCACGAACGCCGCACCTGCCGCTGGCCACGCGGGCCACAAGTGGCACGGTCATCATGGCGGGATGCTGGTGGGCATGACCCTGCGCGCCACGAAGCAGCTGAACCTCAGCGCCGACCAGCAGGCGAGCATCAAGTCCATTCTGGCGAACGCCCGTGCGCAAGCCAAGGCCGCCCATGCCTCAGGCCAGGCCGCGGTGGACATGACCGCGCTCGCCAACCCCGGCGACCCGAACTACGCGACCGCGCTGCAGAGCGCCAAGATGCTCGCGTCGAACCGGATCCAGCAGGAGAGCGAGCTGCAGGGCCAGATCTACAACGTGCTCACGGCCCAGCAGAAAGCGCAGCTGCCGACGGTTCTCGCGTCCATGAAGGCGCAGGCCGAACAGCGTCGTGCCAATTGGGAACAGAACCACGCGAACGGCGCCGGCTGATAGCTCCCGACTCGATACGCATGGCAATTTTGTCCGGCCTGCGAGCCTGACCCTCGAAGGGGGGCGCATAGATACGCAGCTTGGCGCCGCGATCTATGCGCCCCTCGGGGCTACAGTGCTGAGCTCAGCCCGCTGAAGATCAAGCTCCCCAAGCCCGTTACAGGATCCCAGCCGACCCCCGCGCAGGATGACGTGCCATTACATCCGGACGTCACATCACGAAAAACATTCGTGTTCGCAGCACCGATGCTGTAAAGCGAAGCTGCCGGAAATCCCAGACTGTTACCATGCGCAGATTGCACGGTCGCCCATCCGGCCGTGAAGATGGGCGCGGCGAGGCTTGTGCCCCCGACCTGACTCACCACTCCGTTGAAATAGATCAATGCGCCGGAGTTTGGATCCCCATCGAAGGCCACGTCGGGAAGACCGCGCCCTCCATTGGGAGCAATCACCGGGACGGTGCCCACCTGCCACGTGGGCATGCTCTCGTACAGACTCGCTCCACCCCCGCTGCCCGGCCAGCCCGTTTCGCCGTCATAGTTGAACACCGACGGACCAGCGTTGTGAGTGATGTAGGTAGTGAGTGTCGTTCCGCCGACTGCGATGACGTAGGGGGAACTGGCCGGATACTGGACACTTGCGGTGGTGCTCACGCCGGCACAAGCGCCGGTTCCAACATCACCCGTCGAGAATACAAACGTCTGTCCTTGCGCAACCGCCACCTCCAAAAGAGAATCGTCAGCGGCCAGCGAGCCGTCCATGTCGGCGAAATACTCGCATATGCCGAGCGAGCCGTTGATGACCTTTGCGGCATTCTTTGTCACGATCTCGTGGATATTCTGCGTGAGATCCGCGTCTGACATGGAAGGCATGGCGTAGAGGATCAGCCCTCCGAGCTGAGCACCGGTGATGCCCGTGATCGTCTGCGTATCGAGGTCCCACTCCTCGAGGTTGCTGGTGTCCCCGGAATTGCCGGCGAAATAGTCCACGGTCGGAGTCGTACTGATCAGACCGACGGATGCTTCGTAGGTATGAAGGTCCGCGGTGACCGGACTCATGTTGCCCTCAGTGATAACCCCAACCACTGTACTCGTGGGAGCCGGAAGAGCGGCCGTGCCATAAATACGCGCGAAGGCCCGCGGTGTCAGCGGCTGTACTTGAGGGGAGATCTGGCTCGGCTTCGGAACGTCCAGCGTCTGCAGCCCGAGTACGGACTCAACAACGTCAGCAAGACTCACCGGTACCTGCGCGTCCGTCGTATTCACGATGCCAACGGCGCTGCCCCGTGTAAAACGCGCCAGCTCGGTGTTGAATGCCTTGCGGACCACACTCGCGCTACCCTGCGCACTCACCAGGAAATTGCCGGCGGCGATTCGCACATCCGTGAAGCCCGCCTGACTCAGATAGTCGGCCACCCTGCGCGCCTGTGCGGCCGTGGGAGCATATTCAGCCAACACCTGCCCATGGGTGAGCCACTGGCGAAATTGCGGGCTGCCCGGTGTGAGCAGCGCGGCGACTTTGCTGTCCAGATCCTCGGGGTTGCGCAGCTTCAGTGGGATTACGACCTTCACCGACTCGTTCGGTGCCAGGTACTCCCTGAAAACGGCGCTTCGGGTGGGATGAGCATGAGTGCGCGTGGAGACCCACGATGCTGCTGTCTGCGATGAGGCGAGCGTCGCGTGTCCGATCGTAAGAGCTCCCAAGGCTGCCACCATTAGCGATCCACAGCGGCGTCGGCCTGCCAAGGCCATTCGAATCGAGTCCATGAAACCTCCATGACAGTTCGTTGTGCCTGAACGCAGCTCTCGGCGGCTTGCGCGCACGGATGGACTACTGGTGGGGCTTTCAGGCGCACAGCCAGCATCCATGCATCGATGTGCCGCGATGGGTTCGCTTGGTTGGGTCAGCAGACGCCGCAAAGTTCCGTTGCAGGTCGGGATGCACGCTACCACGCGGAGCGCACGCAACACTAGCGGCCTGTTGAGAGAGCGATCCGCCCAAAAAGATTTGTAACAATGGCTTCACTTGGAGCGCGGGATGGTCGTCGTGAGGTGGAGCCGGAATGTCGGATTGTTGGCGCAGCGCCACCCCGCTTGGGAGTAGAATCACCGGCCGGCATCAGCGCCGATCGATACCTGCCAATCCGTCACGAGCAAGACCGCGGAGCCCGGTGTAATGTCCCGGACTGCGCTTTTCGAGGAATTCCTATGAAGCAAATCCGTCGCGCCAGCACCCCGCTCGGCATTGCCCTTGGCGCGGCCTTCCTGGCCGGTTCTGTCACGCTGCCGGCGTTCGCCGCTCTTGGTGGCGATGCAGCGTCCGTGGACGCCGATATAGCGAAAATGAAGGGGCAAGCTCGCGTCGCTCCAGGTGGCGGATATACAGTAAGTGAAATCACCCTGTCCTCAGGAACGGTCGTCCGCGAATACGTCTCGGCGGAAGGCAAGGTCTTCGCTGTGAGCTGGAGCGGAATGACCGTACCGAATCTGCGACAGACGCTGGGCTCGTACTTCGAGAGATACAAGGCCGCGGGCGCCACTCCTCACGGCGACCATCATCACCTGGTCATACAGGAGCCCGACCTCGTAGTGAGCACAGGGGGCCACATGCGCGCATGGAGAGGCATCGCCTATTTGCCGGCGCTGCTGCCACCTAACTTCTCCACGGAGGACATCAAGTAATGAGGACCCGGGTGTACAGAATCGTCCCGCTGGCTTTCATTCAGCTCCTTTTCCTGGCCGCCTGCGGTGGCGGCTCAAATGACTTCGCCAACGGAGGATCGGGAGGATCGGGAGGCTCCGGCGGATCGGGGGGCGGTCAGATCATCGCCGGCCCCGCGGCCAATGTCGTCACGCTGGTGGTGGACGATGGCCCCGCCAGCAGCCCCGCCCTCAACACACCGTACATTTCCGTCACGATCTGTGCGCCGGGAAGCACCACCAACTGTCAGACCATCGATCACGTAGAGGTCGATACCGGCTCCTACGGCCTGAGAATCATCTCCTCGGTCCTCAACTCGGGCCTGCTGGCCGCGCTGCCCATGGAAACCACGCCCACCTTCGGTGTGCCTATTGTCGAGTGCACCATCTTCGGCGACGGCTTCAGTTGGGGATCGATGCGCACCGCTGATCTGCAGATCTCGGGTGAGAAGGCCGCGGGCATCCCGATGCAGGTGGTCGGCGATCCGGCCTTCCCCAACATCCCGACGGACTGTTCCAACACCGGCTCGCCGGAGAACACAGTAGACGCGTTCGGTGCAAACGGCGTCCTGGGGGTCGGACCCTTCGTGCAGGATTGCGGCGACGTGTGCGCGAACGGCACTACCGAGCCGGTCATTTACTACGGCTGCGCGACAGGCGGCGGAACTTGCGGCGCGACCCAGGTTCCTCTGAGCCTGCAAGCATCCAACCCCGTGTCATTCTTTGCGACGGACAACAACGGAGTGATCGTCGAATTACCAACCGTTCCGGACGCCGGCACGCTCAGCGTAACCAACGGCGCGCTCGTATTCGGAATTGATACCCAAAACAATAACGCACTGGGGAAAGCAACGGTTCTCACCACGGACCCGGTACAGGGATACATTACGACGACTTACAAGAATACCGCCTACCCCAAGAGCTTCCTCGACACCGGCTCCAATCTGAACTACTTCAACGACAGCTCGATTACCACGTGCACCCTCGGCACGAGCAGCAGCAAGTTCTTCTGTCCCAGCTCGGAGCTCACGCTCACCGCCGTCAATGAGGGTGCGAACAACGTCCAGTCGACCGTGACCATCCAGGTTGCGAACGCCAAAACGCAGTTCCAGAATAATCCATCGTTCGCCGCATTCGACAACGTCGCCGCTCCGATTTTCGCCGGACAGTCACAAAGCGTCGACTTCGGGGTACCCTTCTTCTACGGTCGCAATGTCTTCACGGCGATCGAGGGCAGAAACACCTCGGGCGGGATGGGACCCTACGTGGCTTACTGACCGCGGCGGAAGATTTCACTGCCGCGAACGCGACCGAGCGGCCCGCGAAACGAAGCGTTCACGTGTAGCGAGACCACCAGCATGTCGCCGGGAGGATGACACTCCCGGCTGACTCTCGTCACGAGCTCCTTCTCCGCAGCCGCCGACACCGGCTTCCACCACGGCGCATCGGAAACGATACCCAACACGAACAAGGGCCGTTCGGGCTGGTACCTGAGCGCCTTACGGACCAACAGGGCCCGCTTCACAGCGGGGATCTGCTGAAGATCCCGTGCCAGGCCCTCGACGGGACCAGACTCGAGACCATGCTCCATGAGCCGATCGTTGCAGCGCACGTTGGCTCGCTCGCGACGGGCGAGCTCGCCCTGCTCACTGAGCTCCCAATACCGTTTCTCGTATTCCTTTGCCTCGACCTCGCGCCCATGACGCCGGTGAAATCCAACCACCGCCGCGCAGGCCGGCTGCTCGAGCTTGCGATCGATGCGCGCGGCAGCCGACAGCTGGTCGATGCCTTGGGGATCGTCACGTGCCAGCAGAAGCTGTCCACGCCGCCACAGAGCTCCTACATGCTGGGAATTGCGCTCCAGGATCTGAGCATACAGGCTCATTGCCGCATCGCTCGAAACAAACTCCTCCGTGAAGCGCGCGCGGTCCCACAGCTCCTCTTCGGAAAGCGTTTCGTTCTCCGAAGCCTTGCGCTCGAGCAACGCCAGGCGAGCGCGTGACTCGCTCGCGTACTGATGACGCTTATCCCACCACTGCTTCACACTGGTTCGCCAACGCTCGTCGAGCTCGTAACGCAAGCTCTCGACCGTTGTGCCGAGAATGGCCTCCGCGGCACTCGACTGGATGACCTCGGGCACATACGGCTCGACCGCAATCGCCTTGAGACGGTCGGCAAGACACGGGTGCGTGTCGCCATAACCCGTCTTCTGCGCCAGCGCTTTGGCGAGCGTCCGATCGGGTGCGGCTGTTGGATCACGGAGTTTGAACGAGGGGCCCAGGATCGCGAACGGCGACATGGTCGGCGCGGGATCCGCATCCGCCCGCTTGAAAATGGCCGGCCAGAAAGTCTCCGCGAGGAACTCACCCTGCATGTTGACTCGCAGGAGCGCGGAGGCGGTCGCCTCACGCCCGACGGCGGCGACGGACACGCGGTCCGCTTCATATTCCTGCTGACGCGCCTGCACGAACGAGTAAGCACCGAAGAGCGGCGCGTACCAGTTGAAGAATCGGGTGAACAACGCCGCGCCCCAATGGTTGTGCGCCTGCAGAGCGTTCAACAATCGGGCCCAGCCCGTGCGCAGCCGGTAGATCCAGGCACCGAAGCGGCCATGAGCGCCGCTCAGATGACCGAATTCGTGGGCCACGACCGCCTGAAACTCCAGGTGCGACAGTGACTGCATGAGAGGCAGACCGAGTATCAGGTAGTTGCGCGTCCCGCCGAAGATGCCGAAGCGCGGGTGCTGCACGATCGCCGCGTTGAAATCGCCGGTGAGCAACACCTGGTCGACACCAGGTGCTCCGGCTTTCACCCGCAGTGTTTCGATGAGGCGGAAGAGCTCAGGACACTCCGTGCTCGTGAGCGGCCGACCTTGCGGCGGGTCGAGGCGCACCCACATCGCGCGCACAACCACATAAATGAGTACGAGGAATGCCCATCCGATCTTCCCCAGGATGAGCATCGCATGGCTCACCGAAGTGGCCATCCAGACGATCGTGGCGGCGCCGCCGATCAGCAGGAGGACGGTGGCGGCAATGTAGGCGTAACCCAGGAAGGCCAGTGCCCCGAGCTTGCGGCGGTAGCCGGAGGGGTTCGCTGCCGCTTCCTGTTCGAGCCGCCGAACCAGCGACTCGAAGTCGTCCTGAGTCATGCGTTCCAAAACCGTCGGGACCGGGAAGCATCAATTATAGGGGCCTCACACGACACATCCGTCGCCCGGAATTCCAAAGTGAGACGGCGGTCCGCCTTGAAATGCGAGCTCTAGCGGAGCGCTTACGCGACGACCACCGACTAGAGGCCGCGCCGGGAAAAGCGTGCCCTATATTGGGCCGGTGTAGTGCCGACCCTCATCCGGAAATGGTGGCGCAGCGACTCCACGCTACCCATGCCGACGCGCTCGGCGACCCTCTGGGCCGGCAGCCGACTGGTCTCGAGCAGCTCCTTCGCGCGCTCGATCCGCTCGCGCACGATCCAGGCATAGGGTGCAAGTCCCGTTGCTGATTTGAATTCCCGTTGCAGCGTTCGGGGGCTCATTGCCACCTGCTCGGCGAGAGACTCGATGGTGTGCTCGACGGCCAGGTGCGCGCGTATCCAATCGAGCAGCTTCGCCAGCCGACCGCGCTCGTCGGCGGCCACCGGGCGCGGCACGAATTGCGCCTGGCCTCCCTCCCGATGCGGTGGAATGACCAAGCGCTGCGCCACCCGGTTGGCAATCCTGGGCCCAAAGTCCTTGCGCACCAGGTGCACGAGCATATCCAGGCCCGCCGCGGAACCGGCGGAAGTCAACACCTGCCCCTCGTCGACGTACAGCGCGTTGGGCTCGACGACGATGTCAGGATAGCGCGCGCTCAGGCGATCGATATATCTCCAATGGGTCGTCGCCCGCTTGCCAGTCAGCACACCGGCCGCGGCGAGCACAAAGACACCGGAGCAGATCGAGCACAACCGCGCTCCACGATCGTACGCCTGACGCAGCTTCCGGAGCAGGTCTGCTGGCGGCGCCTCATCGGCATCACGCCAGCCCGGGATGATTATCGTGTCGGCTCGCTCGAGGAGGCGCAGTGAGTGCGACACCTGCACGGCAATCCCGCCCGTGGCGCGGATCGGACCCCGTTCAGCGGCACACACGGCAAAGTCGTACCAGGGCACATCCAATTCCGGCCGCGGCAGTGCAAAGAGCTCGACCGTGCAGCCGAATTCGAATGTGCACAACCGGTCATAAGCGACCGCGGCGACGGTGTGACGCAATGACATGGCACGATCTTAACGCATCATGGCATTCACGCCACTGGGCTTCGTGGCCTGACCGGGACAGTATGACCACCACTCGCAAGCCCTCGCCCGAATGGAGATCTTAGACCATGTCCAGCACAGTAACGCAGACCAGGCCCGCCGACAGCGCGCTCGCCTTGAATCACTTTCGCGCAGCCCTGGCGTTCGAGACCGACTGTTGGGACGTGCATGACGCCATGTCACGGCAGCCGGACTTTGTCCTCGTCGACGTGCGCAGTCCGGAGCTCTACGCCCGCGGCCACGTGCCTGGCGCAATCAACATCCCGCACGCGAAGATCATCGAATCGCGCCTGACCGAATACCCGGCTGACAAGGTGTTCGTGGTCTATTGCGCCGGCCCTCACTGCAACGGCGGCCACAAGGGAGCCATCCGCTTCGCGCAGCTCGGCCGCCCGGTGAAGCTGATGATCGGCGGCGTCACGGGTTGGCTCGACGAGGGCTTCGAGTTGGCCCGGAGCTGACGTACAATCGCATTTCCAACGCCCCAGAGGCAGGGAAAATGTCGACGAACCGAACCTCCGCCTTGTCTCTCGCCGCCGCGCTCGTTGCCACTCTCACGTCCGCGCAGGCACAGAGTCCAACGAGCTGCGCGCAATGCGCGCAGTGGAACGAGCCGCAGCAACCGTTCAAGGTGTACGGCAACACCTACTACGTGGGTACACATGGCCTGAGCTCGATCCTGATCACCTCACCCCAGGGCGACGTGCTCATCGACGGGGATTTGCAGGAATCGGCCCCGAAAATTGCCGCCAACATCCGCTCGCTCGGGTTCCGGGTCGAGGACGTGAAGCTCATTCTCAACTCGCACGTGCATTTCGATCATGCGGGCGGCATCGCCGAGCTGCACAAACTCAGCGGCGCGCCGGTCGCCGCCAGTCCTTTCACGGCCCGCGCCCTGGAATCAGGCCACTCAGGGCAGGATGACCCGCAGTTCGACAGCCTGCCCCCGATTCAAAAGGTGGCCGGCGTGAGAGTTCTGAAGGACGGCGAGACGCTCCATGTCGGTCCGTTGGCGCTCACCGCGCACTTCACTCCCGGACATACGCCCGGCGGCACGACCTGGACCTGGCAGTCATGCGAGCAAGCGCGTTGTCTGAACATCGTCTATGCCGACAGCCTGTCGGCCGTATCGTCCGACAGCTTCCGTTTTTCGAGCAGCCCGACCGCAAAACAAGAATTCGAGCAGAGCTTCGCCGTCGACAGTGCCCTGCCCTGCGACATTCTCCTCACGCCGCATCCGGGAGTCTCCGACCTGTGGGAACGCCTGGACAAACGGGACAAGGGCGATACGGAGGCTTTCATCGACACGACCGCCTGTAAGCGTCTGGCCGACAGGTCGCGCGAGGATTTCGCCAAACGCCTGGCGCAGGAGGCGACCGATGCTAAGACAGCCCAGCCACACCCTGGCGGATCAGCGCGACCGCCAAAGTCAACATAGTCAAGCCGACCAGCGTATCCAACACCCGCCACGCCTGGGGGCGCGCAAAGATCGGGGCTAGCAGCCTGGCCCCGAATCCCAACGTCGTAAACCACACGCCACTGGCGCATGCCGCGCCGCCCACGAACCAGGCCCTCATGTCCGGCGGCTGCCGGGTACCGATCGACCCCATGAGCAGCACGGTGTCGAGGTACACGTGCGGATTGAGCAATGTGAAGCCCACCGCCTGTGCCATTGCATTGCCGAGAGAAAGGGGAGCGGATCCGGTCGCCACCTGCATGGACTGAGGAACGAGCGCGCGGCTCAAGGCGCGAATGCCATACCACACGAGGAAGGCGGAGCCCGCGATCGTCAGCAACGACACCAGGAACGGTGACTCACCCAAAACGCCTGCAAGCCCGGCAACGCCCGCGCCGATGAGCAGCAGGTCGGCAAGCGCGCAGAACACCACGATCGGGGCCACGTGCTCCTTCCGAATACCTTGGCGCAGAACAAAGGCGTTCTGCGCGCCGATCGCAATGATCAGTGTGGCGCTGAGTGCAAAGCCGGTAGTGAAGGCGGATCCAAGCATGGGGTGCAGTCTGGTGGCGCGGCACGGATCATTCCAGTTAAAGTCTCTGCATCTGGTTAAGCATGGCTAATGTCACCGATGCTCGACTATCCCTCACTGGCGGCAGTGGCCGCAGTGGTCCGCGAAGGCAGCTTCGAGCGTGCCGCACGCGCCCTGAGCGTCACGCCTTCTGCGATATCACAACGGGTGAAACAATTGGAGGAGCGTCTCGGAAGTGTCCTCATCATCCGCGGACAGCCTTGCACGGCCACCGACACCGGCCGCCTGCTTTGCAGCCACATGGAGCATGTTGGATTGCTCGAGCAGGAGTTGCGTGGCGCGCTCCCGAAGCTCGTACAGGCGGGCAGCGCCGACGATCGCATGACACTGCGTGTGGCAGTGAATGCCGATAGCCTGGGTACCTGGCTCATTGCCGCACTCCGGCAATTCACGCAGCAGGAGGAAGCCCTGGTCGACGTAGCGATCGACGATCAGGAACACACCGTGGAGTGGCTCCGCTCCGGCGAGGTACTGGCAGCGGTGACCGCTCATGCCAAGCCCGTCCAGGGCTGTAACAGCATCCCGCTCGGGCGCCTGAATTATGTCGCAGTGGCCAGCCCCGCATTCGTGCAACGATACTTCCCCGATGGCGTCACGGCGGCAACGCTCGCGCGAGCGCCATGTCTCAGATTCAACCGCAAGGATCGGCTGCAGGCACAGTGGGTCCGCCGCGTTTGCCGGCGCGAGGTGGAGACACCCACGCATTGGTTTCCTTCCACCCAGGCATTCATCGACGCCAGCATGGCGGGTATCGGCTGGGGCATGAACCCGATGGCCCTGGTGCGCGAGCATTTGAAATCAGGCTCGTTGGTGGAGCTCGTGCCGGACCGCGCGCTCGCGGTGCCACTGTACTGGCAGCATACGCGGCTGCAAGTGCCGGTGTTGGGTCGCTTGACGCGAGCGGTTGTGCAGGCAGCTCGCGGTAGCTTGCGTTAACATCGCGATCCCGTCACCTGCGACTTGTAACGATGCGCGCTCTACAGAAAACAGCTGCCGGTGTCCTGGCGGTCTCTCTCATAGCCACGTTTTATGGCATCTGGGTCACCTACCAACCTCCCCCACCCGAGCTGAGCAAGCAGGAGTCGGCAGCCCGACCGGCCATGGCCGACGGGGCAGTGACCATCGACGAGCGGACTCTGCGCAGGGCACAAAGACTGAGCTCGCTGGCCACCACGCCGGAAGAGCAGCAGTACGCTCAGTCCGCCACGCAATTGGCGGATCATGAGCTCGACGTGGCGTTCGCGGCAGCTTTGCGCCAGATCGAGGCACATCCACCGGTCCTGAGTCCCGCGGCACAGAAGATTGCGGACCGCCTGCAGACCGCGCAGAAACAGTTGGACCACGACCAGGCGGAGGTCACCCGGCTGACCGCCGCACTCGCCCAACCGGGAACCGCGCAAGACGGCGCGATGCAGGACAAGCTCAACCTGGCGCAATCCCAGTTGGAGCTCGACAAGGACGAAGTGGCGACCGCCAACCAGGACCTGATGCTCGCCGGCGGCAACGTGCATCAGCGCATCCAGAAAATGATGCAGGATCACGCCGACGCGGCAAACAGGCACTCGGCGCCCAAGCCCGCCACCGCCGACCCGCTCGCGAACCTCCACGGCATGGTCGAGAAGTTCCGCGAGTGGCAGGCACTGAGAAAGAAAGAGCGCTTCCTGCAATTCGCCGCCACGCAAGCCACCAACAGCGCAGCGGACCTGGGTGGTCAACGCGATAAGTTGGCCACGCAGATCGAGGATGCCAGGAAAGGCGCGCCAGCCGCGTCCGACTCCACCTCGGCGCAGCTGACCACCACGCGTCAGCTCGTAGCCGATCAGAAGCTCCTGGCCGCTTTTGACGAACGCATTTCCGACCGTCACCAGCTCGCCGACATCTACGGAAAGTGGAAGGAAGTCATCGCATCCCAGGCGACCGGCGTATTGCACGACGGCCTGTTGAGTGTAACCACCATCATCGTGATCCTGTTGCTGCTGCTGTTCGTCGATCAGTGGCTCGAGCGGCTGGTGAGCCGCATGAGGCTCGACCGCCGCCAGATCGAGACGCTGCGCAGTGTCGCGCGTGTCGCCCTGCAGATCGTCGGCATCATCGTCATTCTGTTGGTCCTCATCGGCATGCCGACCCAACTCGGCACCATGTTGGGCATCGTCGGCGCCGGCCTCACGGTCGCCTTGAAGGACTTCATCGTTGCCTTCATCGGCTGGCTGGTGCTGATGGGCAAGAACGGGATGCGGCTGGGCGATTGGGTGGAAATCAACGGCGTCAGCGGCGAGGTGATCGAGCTCGGCATGTTCCACACCGTCCTGCTCGAGACCGGCAATTGGACGGATGCCGGTCACCCGACCGGGCGGCGCGTCACTTTCACGAACAGCTTCGCGATCAGCGGCCACTACTTCAACTTCTCGACCTCGGGACAATGGCTCTGGGACGAGGTGCTGGTGTTGGTGCCGTACGATCGCGACGCCACGCCGATCGCCGACACGCTCTATAAAGAAGTAATGAATGCGACCACCGACAGCTCGAAACAAGCCGAGCTCGAATGGAAGAACAACGCGCCGACGCGACGTGGGGTCCAGGTCTCGGGGACGCCGGGATTGAGCATACGTCCCGCGGTAGGCGGAGTGGAAGTCGCTGTCCGCTACGTCACCCGGGCGAGCGAGCGCTTCAACATACGCGCACAGTTGTACAAGTGCGCACTCAATATCCTCGGACACAGTGCGCAGCGGCTCCCGAAGGAGGCGTGATAGATGACACGAGTTACCCGGCGGCAGTTCATGGCTACGGCGGCAGCGTTAGGAGCCTCTGCAGTCTGGGCTGCGGAGCCCAAGAAGCGCAGGAAATCGCAGGCAACCCCGTCGCGTGAGCGTCGCGATCTTTTCCCTGAAGGTGTCGCTTCGGGAGACCCACAGCCGGACAGCGTTCTGCTCTGGACAAGACATCCTTTCGACGGTGTCACAACGAACACCCTCCTCGTCGAGGTCGCAGAGGATGAGGACTTCAAACAGGTCGTTGCATCCGCGCCTGCTTTGGTGTCCGCCGCTTCTGACTGGACGTGCCGGGTCCTCGCGGGGAACCTGAAGCCCGCGACCGTTTACTGGTACCGCTTCACGGACGATGACGGTTGGACCAGTCGCGTCGGTAGAACGATTACCGCGCCCGCCGAAGACGATCCGCGACCGGTGAAGTTTGCATTCATCAGCTGTCAGAATGCCAACCAGGGCTCGCAACACGCCTATCGCCGCATGATCTTCGAGGACGAGCGGGCGCCCGAGGCGGAGCGGCTCGGCTTCGTTCTGCACCTCGGCGACTTCATCTACGAGATCGTCTGGTACCCGGAGGATCGCCCGCAGGGGATGTATGACCGGAAGATCCGGGACATCGTGCGCTACGAGCGCGGCGAGAAGGTCCAGGACTTTCATATTCCGACAACGGTCGATGATTATCGCGCCGTCTATCGCGCCTATCTGCACGATCCCGACATCCAGGACGCGCGTGCCCGCTGGCCCTTCGTGCCGATGTGGGACAACCACGAGTTCTCCTGGCGCGGCTGGCAGTCTTTTCAGGTGTTCGACAGCACGACCCGCCCCCAGCAGACCCGCAAAGTGGCGGCCATGCAGACCTGGTTCGAGTACCAGCCGGCGCGCATCCGCAAAGCCAGCGGAGCCGGCCTGGACCGCTTCGATCCGCCAAAGGTCGTCAACGCTCCCATCACCCGCTTCGACGCGCACGGCCTCGGCCAGGAACCCAACAACCTGGCCGCGCTGGGCAGTCTCACCGGTTACCGTGCCATGCGTTGGGGTCGCCACGTCGAGCTCATCATCACCGACCAGCGCAGCTATCGCTCGGAAGACCCAACCAGCCGCCCCGAGGCCCAGGATTTCATCACCAAGCCCGGGGGACCCATGGGCCAGGATTTCCCCGAGCTCGTACCGCAGGAAGTGCTCGAGATTCTCGACGCCGGTCGCATCTACGCCGGCGGCAAGGCTCCCGACAAAATCGCCTTCGGGGACCAACACATCGCCAACTTCCGCAAGAGCGAGCCACCGCAGACGATTCTCGGCGCGCAACAGAAAGCGTGGTTCCTCAACCGTCTGAAGACCTCGACGGCGACCTGGAAAGTCTGGGGCAACACTACCGCGACTCTCGACTTCCGTGCGGACCCGAAGAACCTGCCGAAAGGTCTCACGAAACCCTGGCCCGGCGCGGGATACGCGGGCTTCATCGCCGGCGATCACAGTAACGCCTATGTCGAGCGAGCTGAGATCTATTCCTACGTACGCGGCGAGGGAATAACCGGATTCGCCACAGTCGCCGGCGATCGCCACAGCTTCTGGGCGGGCCTTGCGGCCGAAACACTGCCGCCCCGGGCGTTTGCTCCTGTCGGCATCTCCTTTGTCGTCGGATCGATCTCGGCCCCCGGCCTGGCGGAAGCATTGGAACACCAGCTCGCCAAGGACCATCCCTTGCGTGCGCTCTACCTGGTGCAACGACCCGGCTCGGCGAAGCCGCAACCGGCGGTCAACATGTTGCTCCGCCACGGAGTGCGCTCGTGCCTGGAGTATCAGAAGAGCGGCGATGCCGAGCGTGCTCGCAGTCTGTCAAATCCAGACCTTGCACCTCACCTGTCATTCGTGGACATGGGCGGTCACGGCTATGCGACGGTGCGGGCTTCGGCCACCGAGTGGGTCTGTGAGTTTGTTTGTATCCCACGACCGGTCGAGCACGTTGCGCGCCGCGACGGCGGACCGCTACTCTACCGCGTCGTTCATCGCACGCCGTTGTGGAAGAAGGGAGAGCGACCCCAGCTCGAACAACAGGTCTTGGAAGGAAATCCGGTTCTCTCGCTATGAAAAGAATACTGAGCCATGCCTCTGCCGTCGCAATCATCCTTGCCGTTCCCGCTGCCCGGCAAGCCGTCGCTGAGCAAGTCACCCAGCCCTCCGACCCGGCAATCGCAGCCGCCGTGAAAAGCATTTCGGCGGCGAACGTTCGGTCCGATGTCGAGAAGCTCGTGAGCTTCGGAACGCGCTCGACCATCTCGGCGCAGGACCCCGCATCGATCAGCGGGGGGCACGGCATCGGAGCCGCCCGCGAGTGGCTCAAGTCTCGCTTCGAAGCCTACTCGAAAGAGTGCGGCGGCTGCCTCGAGGTGAAAACGGATGAGTTCATACAGGAAGCGGGCGGCAGAGTCCCTCAACCGACACCGCTCACGAACGTCTACGCGGTGCTGAAGGGATCGGATCCGGGTAACCGTGTCGTATTGGTGACCGGACATTACGACTCTCGCCGTACCGACGTGTTGGACGCGACTGGCGATGCGCCCGGCGCGAACGACGACGCCAGCGGCACAGCCGTGAGTCTCGAAAGCGCACGAGCCCTGAGCAAGCTCAAACCGCGCGCGACAATAATCTTCCTGGCCGTAGCCGGCGAAGAGCAAGGGCTCGACGGTGCCAAGCACTTCGCCAAGATGGCCAGACAGGCTGGCTGGAACATCGAGGCCGTGCTGAACGATGACATTGTCGGAGGCGACAAGAGCCCCGGGCAGGATGCCGGTGTCGTCCGTGTGTTCTCAGAAGGCATTCCGGTTGCCGCCGATGAAAAGCAGGTACAGCAGATCCGTGCGATAGGCGGCGAGAGCGATTCCAACTCCCGCGAGCTGGCGCGCTACATACTGGAAGTCGGCGGCGCGTACTCCCTCGGCCTGAAACCCGTCCTCGTATTCCGGCCCGACCGGTACCTTCGAGGAGGTGATCACACCGCCTTCAACCAACAGGGATTCGCGGCCGTGCGCTTCACGGAGTATCGCGAGAACTTCAACCACCAGCATCAGAACGTACGGACCGAGAACGGTATCGAATACGGCGACCTCGTCAAGTTCGTGGACTTCGACTATGTCGCGCGAGTCGCGCGCCTGAACGCGGCTACGCTGGCCGCGTTGGCGGCAGCGCCAGCGGCCCCGGGCGATGTGAAAGTCGTCACGAGCAACCTGGACAATGACACGACCTTGAAGTGGCGGTCCGCGGAGGGCGCCAGCGGTTACGAAATCCTCTGGCGTGCGACGGCCGCACCGACGTGGGAGCATGTGCAGAGTGTCGGAGACATCACCACGACCACCCTGAAGATTTCCAAGGACAACGTGATTTTCGCAGTTCGCTCAGTAGACAAGGCAGGGCACAGGAGCTTGCCCGTGGTGCCGACGCCCGAGCGCTGACTTATACAGTACCCCTAGGCACGCACTACTGGATGGACTCGCAGGGCCCCGTCTCCTACGCTTACGGCTCTCTCGCGCCATGGGCGAATGAAGTCGTGAACGCGCACCCGCGCCCGTACTACTACCTCGAAAACTTCGCCGTGGCGCTCGAATGGCTGCGCAGCCGTTACGGCGACCTCCTGGCTCCTGAAGAACAGCGATTCATCGATACCTTCACGTCGTTGCCGACCGAGTCGGCCGCTCTGGTGGTTCGCATGATCATGCGCCAGGGCGACTTATTCCGGACGAGTAAGCTCAACTACGCCGAAATCGGCTGCCCACGGCGTGCGGCGGAGCCGCTCATGGAGCTGGGCTGGGTCGATCCCGAACCGCCACTCGGATTTCCCGACCTGTTTCGACTATTGCGGAAGGCAGAGATCTGCGCGGCCCTCGGGCTGGCATCCGCAGCCAGAACCCTGCGCAAGCTCGAGCTGATACCGCTCGTCGGCGACATCACCGCACAAACCCGCACTCTGAGCCAGTGGTGGCCTGACGCTCCGGATGAGATCTTCCAGGTCCGGATCGCCCCGCTGTGCGAGCGCCTGCGGCTGATGTTCTTCGGTAACTTCCGCCAGACCTGGTCCGAGTTCGTGTTGGCGGACCTCGGTATCTTCCGTTACGAAAGCGTCAGCCTCGATCAGTCGGCGCGCGCCTTTCAGACACGGGCTCAGATCGAACAGTTTCACGCGATTTACCGCTGTCGCGAGTTGCTGCACGCCGAGGCGCCTCTCGAGGACGTGTTGGCGAGCGTGCCCGCGCCTGGCGAGGCGTCCTGGATCGAGGTGAAGCGCGCCAAACTCCTGTTTGCCATCGCGCAGCTATACGAAAAAAACCGCGATCTGCCGCAGGCGCTCGACGTCTATCAGCGCAGCAGTCATCCCGAAGCGCGCATCCGCACGATCAGAGTCCTGGAGAAACTCGACCGCCTCAGCGAGGCAGCCGAGCTCCTCGACCGCGTGCAACTTCAGCCCGCCAGCGAGCTGGAAACGCAACTCGCCGCTCGGATCCTGCCACGTCTGACTCGTAAGTTGGCTGCGATGAAGCCACCGGCGAAGCGCGTCATGAAGCACGGCTGGGGCACCCTGGACCTCGAATTGCCCTTACCCGACCCACCGCAACGGGTTGAGCTCGTCGTGCGCGAGCATCTGGGCACGCCCGAAGCGCCGGTGCTCTACGTGGAAAACACTCTGCTCAACGCGCTGTTTGGCCTCCTGTGTTGGGATGCGATTTTCGCGCCGCTGCCCGGCGCCTTCTTCCACGCGTTTCACGCCGCGCCCGCGGACTTGCTCGAAGCCGACTTCCACGAGCGGCGCGCCGCGCAATTCTCGTCCTGCTTCGCCCGCCTCGAAGACGGCACTTACCGCGAGACGATCCTGGCGACATTCGATCGCAAGGCCGGCCTTCAGACTCCATTCGTGGCCTGGGACTGGCTCACCCGGGAAGACCTCGAGCTCGCCCTGGATTGCATCCCGGCCGCTCACCTGGCCGGCTTCTTCCAACGGCTGCTCGCGGATATGCGCGCCAATCGCAGCGGCCTGCCGGATCTCATCCAACTCTGGCCCGGCGAGCGGCGCTACCGGTTGATCGAGGTCAAAGGCCCCGGCGACCGGCTGCAGGATAACCAGATCCGCTGGCTGAGCTTCTGCGTGGCTCGCGAGATCCCCGTCTGTGTCTGCAAGGTGACCTGGCAGGCGGCCGCGCTATCGTGACGTACACGATTTCGGTCCGCGCGCTCTGTGAGTTCACGGCGAAGAAAGGCGATCTGGATCGTCGCTTCACCCCGGCGCCTTCGTCACAGGAAGGCATGGAGGGCCATGCGACGATCGCCGGCCGCAGGCGTGCGGGGTATGAAAAAGAAATCACACTCGAAGGCGACCATGGCGAGCTGCACGTGCGTGGCCGCGCGGATGGTTACGACCCATCGAGTAACCAACTCGAGGAGTTCAAAACCTATCGCGGCAGCCTCGAGCGCATGCCCCAGAACCATCGTGCCCTGCATTGGGCGCAGCTGCGGGTCTACGGTGCGTTACTGTGCCGCAAGCGGGCGCTCCAGGAAATCCAACTCGCGCTCGTCTATTTCGACGTTGCAACCGAGCAGGAAACGGCACTCGTCGAGCACCATACGGCGCAATCGCTCGAGGGCGAGTTCATCGACCACTGCGAGCGCTTCATCGGCTGGGCGCAGAGCGAGACCGCGCACCGGAGTGCACGCGACACCGCACTACAGGCGTTGCGCTTTCCATTTCCGGAATTTCATGCCGGCCAACGCGACCTCGCCGAGGCAGCCTACAAGACCACGCGGCGCGGCGGTGCCCTGTTGGCCCAGGCGCCCACCGGGATCGGCAAGACCCTGGGCACGATTTTTCCCACCCTGAAGGCGATGCCCGCCGGGGGCCTGGACCGACTCTTTTATCTGTCCGCGAAGACACCGGGACGACAGTTGGCACTGGACGCCCTGGCGCACATCGAACGAAGCTCGCCAGACGCCAAAAACCCACTGCGCGTCCTCGAGCTCGTGGCACGCGACAAAGCCTGCGAAAACCCCGACAAAGAGTGCGCCGGCGACTCCTGCCCGCTGGCCCGCGGATTCTACGACCGGCTCCCTGCCGCGCGTGCCGAAGCCGTGCAACAGGGCATGCTCGATCACCAGTCGCTCCGCGAAATCGCCAGGGCACACCAGGTCTGTCCCTACTACCTCGGACAGGAGCTCATGCGCTGGTCGGATGTGGTCGTGGGTGACTACAACTACTATTTCGACTCCACCGCACCCCTGTACACGCTCACTAACATCAACCACTGGAAGGTCTGCCTGCTGGTCGACGAGGCTCACAACCTGGTCGAGCGGGCCCGAAAGATGTACTCGGCCTCCCTGGCGCGGGACACGCTGGAGGCGGTCAGGTTCGGCGCGCCCCTGATGTTGAAAAGCGCCCTGGACAGGGTGGCGCGAGCCTGGGATGACGTCCTGCACGGACAGACGGAACCGTACCAGGCTTACGAGGAGGCACCGGAAGTCCTTCTGGGCAGTCTCGCGCGCTCGGTCAGCGCGACCACCGACCTGATCGCGGAGCAACCGGGGCTGCTGGCCGCCGAGGTGGAGGACTTCTACTTCGAGGCGATGCACTTCTGCGAGCTCGCCGCCACGTTGGACAATGACACGTTGTTCGATGTCACACGCGAGTCGGCGGCCCAGGTAGGCGGGCAGAGCATCCTGTGCGTGCGCAATGTCATTCCGCGACGCTTTCTGACGCCCCGTTGGAACGCGGCGCATGCGGCCGTGTTGTTTTCAGCAACACTGAGCCCGCCCGAGTTCCACCTCGACATGCTCGGCCTGCCTGCGGACAGCCGCCTGATCGACGTCCAGTCCCCCTTCAAGGCGGAGCAACTCGCCGTACGCATCGCGCGCTCGATCTCGACGCGCTGGCGCGACCGAAAGGCCTCCGTACGTCCTATCGTCCGGCTCATGGCAAACCAGTTCGAGCTCCAGCCAGGGAACTATCTCGCCTTCTTCAGTAGCTTCGACTATCTCCACCAGGTTGCATCGGATTTCGTGGAGCGTCATCGCGACGTGCCGGTCTGGCGCCAGGAGCGTGGCATGTCGGAGGTCGAGCGTAGCGAGTTCCTGCAACGCTTCGCGCCGGATGGCCAGGGCATCGGATTCGCGGTGCTGGGCGGCGCGTTTGGCGAAGGCATCGATCTGCCTGGAACTCGTCTCATCGGAGCGTTCATCGCCACACTGGGAATGCCCCAGGTGAGCGCCGTGAACGAGGAAATGCAGCGGCGCATGGAATCCCGTTTCGGCGCCGGCTACGCGTACACCTATCTCTACCCGGGCCTGCAGAAAGTCGTGCAGGCCGCCGGCCGTGTGATCCGCACCACCGAGGATCGTGGCGCCGTGTACCTGATGGATCAGCGCTTCGCCCAGCGCGAGGTGCGTCGACTCTTGCCGAAATGGTGGACAATCGAGACAGCATCTTTGCCCCACGGTGTAGACCAACATAGACCGTCCGAGGTGGGCTGAGAGCCGCGCGCGCACCTGTTCTTCTTCAGCGACAAGTTCGAAGCCGTTGGTCGGATCGGCACCGACCCTCGAACCCACTAGCATTGCACGCCTCACACAGGGAGCCCGTGCAATGCACACAAGTCGACGTTTGTGCCGCCTGATCGCGGCCGTTTTACTTCTGACATCGAGTGCCGCCTTCGCGCAGCTGAGCCTGCTGCACACCAGCGGCCGTTCCATCGTGAATGCGAACGGCCAGGTCGTGCTGCTGCAAGGCGTGAACCTCGGCGGCTGGTTCATCATGGAAAAGTGGATGTGCCCGCTCGACCGCGGCTCGCTCCCCGACACCTACAGCGTGATCCAGATGCTCGACCAGCGCTTCGGCGTGGCAACCGAGCAGTCGCTCATCAAGACCTACCAGCAGAGCTGGATTACCGCGACCGACCTGGACAACATCAAGAATGCCGGCTTCAACGTCGTGCGCGTCCCGGTGTGGTGGGGTCAGTTCTACCCCTTGAACAACATATCCAACTCGGCGTGGCGCGCCGACGCCTTCGAGGTGCTCGACTGGCTCGTGAACGAGGCCGGGGCACGCGGCATCTACGTGATCATCGACATGCACGGCGTGGTGGGCGGACAGGCGACTTCCGGCGACACCGGACAGCAGGACAACAACAGCTACTGGAGCAATGCCAACAACCAGGGCAACACGGCCTTCATGTGGTGGCAGATCGCCGGCCACTACAGGGGTAACCCGACCATCGCCGGCTACGACCTGATCAATGAGCCCACCGGCGCTCCCAACAGCCAGGCCGTGATCAACGCCCAGAACAGCCTCTACCAGACAGTGCGCTCCGCGGACCCCGACCACATCGTCATCATGGAAGGCACCTGGGGCAGCTGGAACTGGAGCATGTTGCCCAGCCCGTCCCAATACGGCTGGACGAACGTCGTCTACGAGATGCACGAGTATCAGTTCAATCAGTCACAGGCGGTCGTACAGCAGGGCTCCACCAACCAGGTCAACGATTTCAACAACCATGCCGGTTACAACGTCCCCGGCTACGTCGGCGAATTCAACGACTTCGGCTACGGTGCCGGCACCTGGCAGTTCACCACGAGCGCCTGGAACAAGGCGGGCCTGAGCTGGACGATGTGGGCGTACAAGGCCACCGACGGACTGATCCCGGACAGTTGGGGATTCTACGATCCGACCTTCTGGGCAACGACGCCCGACATCACGCACGACTCGGCGACGACCATCGCCGCGGACTGGGAGCAATGGGTGACACCCACGACCTTCGCCAAGAACACCTCGCTTGGCATTCAAGGAACTGGCGGAACCGGCGGCGGCGGCGCGACGATCAACGCCGGCACCTGGTACAACATCGTCAACCAGAACAGCGGCTCGTGCGTCGATGCCACCGGCTGGGGTACCGGCAACGGCACTACCGTGCAGCAATGGGCTTGCGGTGGCCAGCAAGCGAACCAGCAATGGCAGTTCCAGTCCCAGGGCAACGGCGCCTACAGCATCGTGAACCGGAACGCCCCGTCCGAGGTGTGGGATGTCACGAACCGCGGGACCGCGAACGGCAGCCCGATCCAGTTGTGGACCTACGGAGCGGGAGCCAACCAACAGTGGATGGCGATCTCGCTGGGCAACGGATACTACAAGTTCGTCAGCGCCGCCAGCGGACGCTGTCTGGATACTCCGGCCGCCTCGACCGCCAACGGTGTGCAGCTGCAGATTTATGACTGCAACGGCACCGGGGCGCAGGCGTTCAGGTTGACCCCACAGCCGTAAGGGATCAGACGGATTCGCGGCCCGACGCCAGGGCCGCGAACTCCTGGGTCAGCCAGTCGATGAACACCCGGACCCGCGGAGACAGTTGCCGGCTTCGCGGGTATAACAGGGATACCGGCGTCGGCGACGGTCGGAAGTCAGGCAAAACCTCCACCAGCGTTCCGCGCGCAAGATCGGCGGCAAGATGGTACTTCGGGACCTGAATCAGCCCGAGGCCCAGCCGGGCTGCGGACGCCATCGTTTCCGCGGCAGTCACTGACAGTGCGACGCGTGGTGTCAGATACCGGAGCCTTCCGCCGACGGTGAACTCGAGGGGAATCACCTGGCCGGTGGCGGATGAGACGAAGCCGATCATCCGATGCTCCTCGAGGTCGTCGAGGACGCGGGGCTCACCATACCGCCGGAGATAGTCCGGACTGGCGAAGGTTCCCTCCTCGAGCATCGCGATCCTGCGAGCCACCATGCCGCTGTCGGGCAGCTCACCGACCCGCAATACACAATCGACACCTTCCCTCACGAGATCGACCAGCCGGTCGCCCTCGCCAATGAACAGCTGAAGATCGGGATATCGGTCGAGGAAGCGAGGTAGGCCCGGCAGCATGAAATGCCGCGCTAAAGTCCCATGGACATCTACGTGAAGGACGCCGCTAGGCTTCGCACCGGAAAACGCCGCCTCTCCCTCCTCGATGTCGGCCACAACCTTTACGCAATGCCGGTAGTACGCCTCGCCATCAAGGGTCGGTGCCACATGACGCGTCGTCCGCTGCAGAAGCCGGGCCTGTAGTCGAGACTCGAGCTGCTTTACGACCTCCGTGGCCGTCGACCGCGGCAGGGCCAGATCGCGTGCGGCCAGGGTAAAGCTGCGCCGCTCCACCACTCGAACGAAAAGGCGCATGGCGTCGATCCGATCCATATTGTTCGCCTTTATAGAATTATCTTGCCAATTCTAGCCGGATTATCTCATTGGATTGGACAGATATGCTCTCCCTCGCCGGCGAAAAGCCCGGTATCGCAAAGAAAGATGGGGAAGGTCATGGCCAAGCAGAACGGGAAAATCGCCCTGATTACGGGAGCCTCGCGCGGAATCGGCGCCGCCATCGCGGAGCGTCTCGCGACCGACGGATTCGCTGTGGCGCTGAACTACGTTGGCGACGTGGCGGCGGCAGATGCGCTCGTGCGCAAGATCGAAGACGGTGGCGGCCGCGCGTTGGCCATCAAGGCCGACGTCAGCGATTCCGCGGCCGTGCGCGCCATGTTTGATTCCGTGGAAGCAAAGTTCGGAGGCCTCGACGTGCTCGTCAATAACGCCGGCATCATGCCCGTAGCCAACATTGCCGACATGGACGATGCGACGTTCGACAAGATCGTCGCGATCAACCTGAAGGGTACGTTCAACGCGTTGCGCGAGGCGGCGAAACGGCTGCGCTCCGGGGGCCGGATCATCAATATCTCCTCCAGCGTCGTGAAGCTGTTGCAACCGACTTACGGACCCTACGCAGCAACCAAGGCCGGCGTGGAGGCGATGACGAGCATCCTTACCAAGGAGTTGCGCGGCCGAAACATCACAGTCAACACGGTCGCGCCCGGCCCCACCGCCACCGAGTTGTTCTTCCACGGCAAGCCGCAGTCGGTCATCGACCATCTCACCAAGCTTTCGCCGCTGGAGCGGCTCGGTCAGCCCGAGGACGTCGCGCGTGTGGTGTCGTTCTTCGCGGGGCCGGATGGAGCCTGGGTCAATGGCCAGGTCCTACGAGCCAACGGCGGCGTCATCTGACACGCCGTCAGGTGGGTGAGCGGGTCGAGCTTCGGACGATGAGCTCGAAATCCAACAGCCGGTTCGGCATGGGCTCGGGCCAGCCGCGGCGCCGGGGCGAATGCTCGATAATGAGCTCGGCGGCTGCGCGCGCGAGTGCCGCGACCGGCTGCCGGATCGTCGTGAGCTCCGGCCAGATCATGGTAGCGATGGTGGCATCATCGAATCCCGCGACGGAGAGCTGGTCAGGCAAAGACAACCCCATCCGATGGGCGACCGAGATCACGGCCGCGGCGGTGTCGTCGTTGCTGGCAAAGATGGCTGTGGGCGGAGACGGGTGGCGCAGAATCTGCTCGGCGCATACGAGCCCGTCCGCGAACAGGAAGTTACCGGCTTTGACCAGCTCCCCATCCACGGAAACGCCGGCCGCGAGCATCTCGTCCTGAAACCCCCGGAAACGCTCATCGGTAGCCCCGTGGCCCGGGCGGCCGAGAATGAAGCCTATACGCCGATGGCCCAGCTCCAGTAGATGGCGGGTCATGGCCCGGGCTGCGGCATAATCGTCGATCCCCACCCACGGGGAGCTGACCGGTTTCACCCGCGGTGCGACCTGTACCGTCGGAATCGCTTTCTCGGCAAGCTTTTCGAGAATGACGGGGTGGTCGCTGAGCGGAGGCAACAGAATGACGCCTTCCAGGCGAAGCTGCCGTAATAGCGTGTTGACCTGACGGCCGACCTCCGCGCTATCCCCATCCCAGGGCTCCACCATGAGATGGAAGTCCGATTCACGGCAGCGCTGCACGGCCCCTGCCTGAAATTCGCTGAGGTAGTCGCCCGGCTTGTCGCAGAACAGGCCGATCAGAAAAGAGCGATCGCCGGCCAGCCCGCGGGCATTCACGTTCGGCTGGTAATCGAGCTTCTCGATCGCCTTGAGAATGCGGTTGCGGGTCTCGACGTGCACCCCGGGCTCGTTATTGATCACTCGTGAGACGGTCTTGGCCGACACCTCAGCGAGATCGGCGACCTCTTGAATGGTGACGGACCGGGTCAACGGCGTCATAGACTTGCGATTCGAGCTGGAGGAACGGCTCGGCTATTGTGCGCATTCGCGGTGACTTTGTCGTGCCGATATGTAGCGCGGCGGGGGCGCCGGGCGTCCTTTGAGCAATTCATCGGGCGGCCCGGCGGGCTGCCACAAGGAGAAGCTCATGTGCCCCCTGTGCATCGCGACCGGCACCATTGCCTTCGCCAGCGCCGGCTCAGCCGGCGGCCTCGGCGCCATTGCCGCGAGGGTCTTGCAGGTCAGACGCAAACGCGCTGACCAGAAAAGGGCGATGGTGGGTGAGTTGGCGCCGACCCTGAAAAGCGCGACGGCAGGTAAGTTGCCGCCGACCCTAAAAAAGGGCGACGACAGGTAAGTTGCCGCCGACCCAGAAAAATGCGATGGCGGGTGTTGCCGTCAACCCAGAAAAGCGCGACGGCAGGTGAACTGGCGCCGGCCCAGCACATCCGTCGGTGGGTAAGTTGCAGCCGACCCTACTACTGACCGACAGGCGGCGACACCGCCCCCGACTTTTCCAGCTTTGGAAAAGCCAATGCCGGACCGGTCACCCGGCCCGGCATCGTCCCCGCAAAGGCGGCGTGATTCTTCGCGTGTGCCAACATCAAGTGCCAGGAAACGATTTACGCCGCGATCCGACCATAGCGCCGTATGTTATGGTTAGTCATCTAGCACTGCAGCGTAAATGTGTCGCGTCGCGACCGGGCAGCGCTCGAGCCAGGCGGGGAGTCATCGAGAAACCATGCGTGTCGGAATTCTTTGCGCCATGTTGGCGGCCATCGTTGCCGTCGCTCAGCCGGCTCCTGCCCAGACGCCGCAGAAGAAACCGCCCACCCTTCTGCTCGTCGGCGCGAGCGGCATGATCGGTTCCAGGATCCTCAGCGAGGCCAGCTCGCGCGGCCACTACGTGATCGCCGCGGCACGGCATCCGGAAAAGATCGCGACGGGTCCCAACATACACCCGGTAAAGCTCGATGCGACCGATGAAAAGGCGTTCGTCGCGGAAGCCCGGCACGCCGACGTCATTGTTTTGGCCACGAGTCCGCGCGGCGGTACCGATCCGCTGCAGGAGGCCAAGGCTGTGAGCGATGCCGCGATCGCGACCGCGCGCACCACCCACAAGCGCCTGGTCGTCGTTGGCGGCGGAGGGAGTTTGAATCTTCCCGACGGCCGCCCGGTCGTGGACACGCTTCCCGCCGCATACCAGGGCGAGGCTCGCGCCATGCGTGCGGTTCTCGAGCGCCTGAAGACGACGACCGATGTTGACTGGACGTTCTTCAGTCCGCCGATGTCCATCGCACCCGGCACACACACGGGCAAGTACCGTCTCGGCACCACCGTGTTGTTGAGTGATGCCAACGGACAGAGTCGCATCAGCGCGGAAGACTACGCGGATGCGCTCGTCAAGGAGTTGGAAAAACCGGAGCACGCCCGCGCCCAGATGACGATCGCGTACTGACCTGCTGCATCACAATAGCGACACTGTGCGCGTCGACAGTCTTGTGGCGCGGATCTGACCCGCGCTGAAGCGGCGGGGAGAACTGGGCAGTTCCCGTTCCGCGCCGCGTATCGCCGGATGTGACACGAGTCACGGGCTATGTCATAAATGTCCATGAAGATGGCACGCATCTTCCATATCCTGAGGTGCCATGTCCCTGATCGACTCACTGCCACGCTTCCTCTTCCCCACGCGTCGTCGCGGCGTGCGTTGGTTGAGGGAGCTGTTGCACGATCTGGGTGTAACGGCGCCGCTGTCGCCGCGATCCCTGGAAGAGTTGGTCATGAACGCCGCGGACGCCGCCGAACGCGCGCGCACCACGGACGAAACCTACGCGGCCAGCCTGCGCAAACAACTCGAAGCACGCGCGCGTTTCGTGCACCACTGGACCAACTCGGACGACGACATCACCGATCCGGAAGTGAGTGACCTGGTCGCCATCGCGCGCAAGCATCTGCTGCCGCGCTCATGGACGATCACGGAAACCGGCGTCACCGACGTCCATCGCGACCAGTCCGCCGCGGTCCCCGAACGCCTCGTCGTCAAGGGGACACGCGGCAACAATCCGTTACGACCGATGGATTCCGCCAAGCACCTGCCCGGCTCCGAGATCCTCTCCGATCTCAAGCGCGCCGGCGACAAATCCTGACAATTCCTGACGCTCCGTTCACGCGGCGTTCACCAACCTCTGCATACTTTTACGCGTTTACGCCGAGGCCGGGCGTTGGCGCGCGCGGGTTGGGCTGAAAAGAAGACAATGTAAGGAAGGAGAAGTCCGTAATGATCCGATCGAACCGGCCCGTGGCGCTCGTCCCGGCAGCCCTCGCCATTGCCTGTGCCATTCCGGCGGCCCATGCGGCCGACTCACCGCCTCCGGTCGGCTGGAGCGGCCAGGGCCAGGCAGGTCTGGTGTTGGCGCGCGGCAATGCCGACACCACGACCGGCAACGCGAAGGTCGATGCGAGCGACATCATCAATGACTGGAAGCACACGCTCCATCTCGCTTACCTCTATGGTCGCAGCGGCGAGATCGCCACGGCGCAGCGCTTCGAGTACGGCTGGCAGACCGACTACAACTTCGGCAAGCGAGCCTTCGTGTTCGGCTCCGTCAACGGCGAGGACGATCATTTCGACGGCTTCGTCTACCAGGTCACGGTCGCGACCGGCTTGGGCTACAAGTTCATCGACTCCGACACCACCAAGCTGACAGGCACTCTCGGCTTCGGTTACCGACGCCTGAAACCCGAGGAGTTGCAGAAGCTGAACCCCGCCAACCCCGACGAGGTTACCGGCCGCATCCCGGGCCAGATGACGAGCGACGGAGTCGGCAGTGCCGGCCTCGACTATCAGCAGCAGCTCACCACGACGACCAAACTCACCGACAAGCTGCTCGTACAGTCGGGCGGTCAGAACACCGCGGTCGCGAACGACTTCGCGGTGGCGGTGAACATCAATGCCTCACTGGCGCTCAGTGTAGGGTACGGTCTGCGCTACAACAGCAATCCGCCGCCTGGAACCTCGAGTACCGACCAACTCACGACGATCAATATCGTCTACGCCTTCAACAGCCCGACCAAGAAATAACCGGTCGGCACTACCCGGACTGGCACCCACACGGAGGATCCCGGCCCGGGTGTCGGGGTGTCGGGGCGTCGGTGTCGGGGCGTCGGGATGTCGGGATGTCGGTGTCGGGGTGACGCGGTATCGGCCCTTGGGTCCGGCACAAAGCTTGCTGCTCGCACTCAACCCCAAGTCGCAGCTGGCCGACAGATGTACAAGCTCAGGGACATCTGCAATGTTCGGGCGATGTCAAAGCAGAACCCGGTCCAACGCAGGCTCTACCTGGTCGCGGCTCTCGTCTGCGCGCTGGGCGCCTGCGGCGGCGGTCAGGACACCGTAGTATCAGGCAGCGACCCCGGCTCTGGCGGCTCCGGGTCGCAGACACCCCCACCCTCCGGCGGCGGCTCGGGCTCCGGAGGCTCTGGCGGGGGCGGCAGCCCGACGACTCCCGCGACCGGCACGGATGTCGTGACCTTCAAGAATGATGTCGCCCGCACCGGGCAGAATCTCACCGAAAGTGTCCTGACCCTCGCGAATGTCAACGCGACATCGTTCGGGTTGCTTCGCAACCTCAAGGTCGACGGCAAGGTCGACGCGCAACCGTTGTATCTGTCCCAGCTGAGCATCGCAGGTGCGGCGCACAACGTGGTATTCGTTGCCACCGAGGGCGATTCCGTCTATGCCTTCGACTCCGATACGGGCGCGACACTCTGGCACGAGAACCTGCTCAAGTCGGGCGAGTCGCTGAGCGACAATCGCGGATGCGGGCAGGTGACTCCCAACATCGGCATCACCTCGACTCCAATCATCGACCGCGGAGCGGGCCCCAACGGCGCCATCTACGTCGTCGCAATGTCGAAGGACTCGTCGTCGGCCTATCACCAGCGCCTGCACGCCCTGGACATCACGACGGGTGCCGAGCTTTTCAATGGCCCGGTCGAAATTACCGCCACCTATCCGGCAACGGCAGGCGGCGCGGCTTCGACTTTCCAGCCGGGACAATACGAGGAGCGTGCGGCGCTGTTGCTCTCCAACGGCGTCGTCTATACGAGCTTTACTTCGCACTGCGACATCCAGCCCTACTCCGGCTGGATCATGGGCTATAACCAGACGACGCTGGCGCAGGTGAGCGTCCTCAACATCGGGCCCAACAGCAATGCGGGGCCGGCCATCTGGATGGCGGGCGGCGGTCCGGCGGCCGACAGTGCCGGCAACATCTACCTGCTGTCCGCCAACGGCGCTTTCGAGACCACTCTCGACGCCAATGGCTTTCCGAACAAGCAGGACTACGGCAACTCCTTCCTGAAGCTCGCCGTCGGGGCTACAACCCTGACCGTGGCGGACTATTTTGCCATGTCGAACGAGGTGGCCGAATCAGCCGCCGACCAGGACCTCGGCTCCGGAGGGGAACTGCTCCTGCCGGACCTGACCGACTCCACCAACACGGTGCGGCATCTCATGGTGGGAGCGGGCAAGGACGGGACGATCTACGTGGTCAACCGCGACTCGATGGGCAAATTCAACGCCAGCAGCAACAATATCTGGCAGCAGCTCCCGGGCGCCCTGCCCGGCGGCGTCTTCAGTACGCCCGCGTACTTCAATGGCGTGATCTACTACGCCGACGTCGGCGGAACCCTCAAGGCATTTCCCATCACGAATGCGATGCTGGGCAAGGCCAGCACCGCACAGTCCACGACGTCATTCCCCTACCCGGGCGGCTCACCCGTCGTATCCGCCAATGGCACCGCGAACGCGATCGTCTGGGCGCACGAAAACAACAATCCGGCGGTGCTGCACGCATACGATGCGGCCAACCTCACACACGAGCTCTATAACAGCAACCAGGCGGCGAGCAACCGCGACCACCCGGGCGCCGGCAACAAGTTCATCACGCCAACCGTCGCCGACGGCAAGGTGTTCCTCGGAACACAGAACAGTGTCGCGGTGTTCGGACTGCTGCAGTGAAGCCGGCCGCGACCGCGGCGATCACTTCGTATAGGGCAGCGTGAGATAGAGCTGTCCGAGCGCCGTCAGCTGTCCCGGAGCGCCCAGCAGGCTGTCGAAATGCGGGTCCTGCTTTAGACGGCCCGTGAACCACGCATAGCGAAATACATCGGAGCGTGACTCGCAGGTCGCCACCATGTCGGTCATCTGCGCTTCCTGCTTCGCAAGCGTATCGATCTGCGCGCCGTCATTCTGCGAGTGCCAGTTGGCGAACTCGGTGACCCAGAAGGGTTTGCCGTACTTCGCCAGCCGGTCGAGCTGGCCGGAGAGGCCGTAGTCGTACCAGTGGAAGGCGAGGTAATCGATGTGCGGCGGCTGGTTGTTGTTGGCCGCCTCGTAGGCGGCATAGAACGCATCGAGCCACACAACCGGATCGCTGTAACCCGGCATCGTGCCCCAGGTGATGGCGGGACCCACGATCTTGACGCCCGTCTTGGCCGCGATCGCCTCGAAGTCCGGCCAGATGGCCGCCGCCTGTTGCGGTGTCAGGTTAGCCTGGTCCGTCAGGTTGGGCTCGTTCATCACCAGGAGGTACTTGATACTCGGATTGGCTAGGAGGTAGGACTCGACCGAGTTGACGTTGTAGTTCGCGCCCCAGACCATGGGGATGAAATCCATCTGGTATTGCGTGAGATAGTTGGAAGGGACGCCGCCGTTGGGTTGGGGGCTCCAGTTGTACCACCAGCTCACGCCGGGCGAGAGCGCCTGGAGGTCCAGCGGGTCGGCGAGGTCGTAGGCGATGCCGCGCTTGGCGCTCTTCGCTAGGGGCGCCGGCGTGGTGCCAGTGCCGGTGCCACCGCTGGTGCCGCCGCTCGTGCCAGTCCCAGTGCCAGTGCCGGTGCCACCGCTGGTGCCGCCAGCGCCCGTGCCGCTGCTCCCTGAACCGCCAGTGCCGCCGCTCGTACCAGTCCCACCGGTGCCGCCGGTGCCCGTGCCAGCGCCGCCAGCTCCTGAGCCACTCGTGCCACTATCACCACCACCGGACCCGCCAGTCGTACTCCCACCACTGCCACTGCTGGCCCCACCACTCCCGCTCGACCCCGTCGAGCCATTCGACCCCGAATCCGTCGATCCACCCGTCGTCGACCCCGGGCTCCCGCTCGAAAGCCCCCCGCCGCTGCCTGCGTCTCCTCCACTCCCTCCACACGCCACCATGACCACGGATACAGCAAGGGCCAGCAGTCCGTTGCGGACCAACGAGAAACTCATGATTTGACAGTACTCCCTGGGACGAGGCGTCCGCGACCGGCAGGAGGATAAAGGCCCGGCAGGGGGCCGACCGATGTCGCAAATGAACGTGTCGCCAGCGAGCGACCGACGCGTCGTTTATGTCAGCTTCAGGACGATCTTCCCTGTGAACCGCCCGTCGGCCATCTGCTTCAGAGCCGCCTCGTAGTCATCGAGCGAATAGACGCGCTCGATCAAAGGATGCAAGCGATGAGCCTTCATGAACGCCAGCATGCGCAGATAGTCGGCCCGCGAGCCGACGAAAACCGCCTGCGCGGTGGCCGCCTTCATCAACAGTCCGTAGGCGGAGATGTTCCCGTCATACCCGGAGAGTCCCCCGACGATCGCGAGCGTCCCATTATCGGCAAGGCACTTCACCGACTGGTCCAAAGTACTCTTGCCCCCGACGTCGACTACGAGATCCGCGCCGTGACCCTGCGTAAGCTGCATCACACGCTCGGCCCAAGCCGGCTCGGTCTTGTAGTTGATCCCATCCCTCGCCCCGAGTGCCCTGGCCTTCTCGAGCTTCTCATCAGAGCTGCTCGTGACGATGACGCGCGCGCCCGCAGCCGCGGCGAACTGCAAAGCGAATGTCGAAACACCACCGGTCCCCTGCACCAGAACGACGTCAGTGGAACGTGGCTCGCGTCGAGCAGCAACGGCATTCCAAGCGGTCACAGCAGCCGTCGGTAGCGTCGATGCCTCCTCGTAGGACAGCTCGTCCGGAATAGGAACCACGTCCGTAGCATCCAACACAATATAGTCGGCGAGCACGCCGTCGGCGGTCCATCCACGGACATTGTCCTCGAGATGATGCGAGAACGGCCCATCGGTCCAGTTCTTGAAATAGGTGTTAGTAACGCGCTCCCCTTTGCGGATGCCCTTCACCAGGCGCCCGACGGCAACGACCTCGCCAGCGGCGTCGGAGCCTGGCACCATCCCCGTGTGGTCGGCGGCCGCGTCGGGCTCGAGCAAGGAGAGCTCACCGCGATTGAGCCCGACAGCATGGACCCGCACCAACACCTGGTGATCTCCGAACACCGGAACGGGTGCCTCCACGATTTTCCAGTGGTATCCCTTCCCGGCCTTCTCCAACACGACCTGGTGCATGGTCGCGGCGGACGCGAAACCCGTCGCGAGCGACAAAAGCGCCACGGCCAACACACTGCGCAGCTTTCTCATGAGCACAGTTTGCGCCCGAAATTGGCTCCCTGTGAGGTCCAGTTCCTGTAATTTTCAGGGAGCCAATGCCAATTGCTCGCACGCGCGCCGCAGACGCGCGATACCCGTAACGATGCCGCTCTCATCCAGGCCGCCGTAGCCGAAGACCAGACCGGAGCGGCCCGGCCGGCCAAAGCGGAACCCGTCCAGGGCCACCACCCCTACCTCGCGCTCACGCGCCTTCACGGCGAGCTTCTGGCCATCGAGCGAGCCTTTCGTGAAAGCCGTGAGATGCAGCCCCGCCACGTTGGGTACGGGCTCGAGCCAGGAACCGAGCTCGCTCCGCAACCCCTCCAACAGCAACTCGCGCCGCTTTCCATACAGCCGCCGCATCCGGCGCACATGCCGCGCCAGGTGTCCCTCGTTGATGAATGCGGCCAGCGTCTCCTGCCCGATCGGTCCGCAACTCCAGTCCGCATAATGTTTGGCGGCCCCGAGCGCTCGCTGTGCCCAGCCGGGCGCCACCGCGAACCCGAGACGCAGAGCGGGGAACAGACTCTTCGAAAACGTACCGACGTAGAACACCGACTCCGCGCGATCCAGGGTCTGCAGAGCATCGAGCGGCCGGCCACCAAAGCGGAATTCAGCGTCATAGTCGTCTTCGATGATGACCGCGCCATGCGTATGCGCATACTCCAACAGCGCCGCCCTGCGCCGGGCCGACATCGCCACCCCGAGAGGAAACTGGTGCGACGGCGTCACACACACGACACCCGCGTTGGCCGGAATCCGCTCGACGATCAGACCTTCATCGTCGACCGGAACGCCTACGATCTTCGCGCCCGCGGCGGCAAACGTCGTACGCACTCTGGGATAGCCCGGATTCTCTACTGCTACGACCGTGCGTCCCGGCGTGATCAGAATCCTCGCTAGCAGATCGAACGCCTGCTGCGCGCCCGCGGTAACAGTGATGTCCTCCGCACTGCAGGCTACAGCCCGTGCGAACGAAACATATCGCGCGATCGCCTCTCGCAACGCAGGCCGGCCGTACGGCTCGTCATGCGCGAAGGGTTTCTTCGCGAACGTGCGCAAGGCCCGCGCCGACAAACGGCGCCAGACCTCCATCGGAAAGTGCGCTATGTCAGGTAAGCCCAGATGAAAGTCGAAGCGCGGCGAACTTCGTGGCTCGCCCTCACCGACAGCCGGGGACTGCCGCCAGAACGCATTCAACCGGCGGTCACTCGCGGTGTGTCGCTCTCGTTGGACCTGCCGCTCCGGCAAGTCGGGCAGAACGTCGGCGACGTAAGTCCCGGCACCCTGTCGCGCAGCGAGATAACCCTCGCTCAACAGCAAGTCATAAGCCGCCATCACCGTGTTACGCGAGACTCCGTGCGCGGCGGCGAGCGACCGCGTCGGCGGCAGCCGTAAGCCAGGTTGCAAGCGCCCTTCGAGGATCGCGGCGCGTAACTGTTGGTGCAGGGATCGCAGCCGCTCGCGCGAGCTGCGGGGTGGCAGCTGCAACGGCAGAGCGAAAATTGGCTCCATGAGAATCCCCATTTCTGGCTCTTTTTAGGAGCCTGGAGAGTAGCGCATCCTGCGGGGAAACCATCAGAAGGCCCGCATCCCATGCACACCCGTACGCGTCTCACACTGGCCGCCGCCGGTGTCCTGTTCTCCACCTGCCTGGCGGCCGCGGACGCGACCGTTCATCCCCTGCTGACGCAGGACCTGCCCCAGATCCCGGGTAAGGAAGTTTCCATGCTGACCGTGGAATACCTGCCCGGCGGGGCCTCCCTCCCCCACAGACACGATGCCGAAGTATTCGTCTACGTCCTCGAGGGCTCGGTCGTGATGCAGGTCGACGGCCAGAAGGCTGTGACCGTGGGTCCCGGCGGGACTTTTCATGAGGGACCGAACGACATCCATCGCCAGTCCGCCAACGCGAGCGCCACCCAGCCGGCGAAGTTCCTGGTGTTCATGATCAAAGATAAGAACAAACCCGCCACAC
Organism: Steroidobacteraceae bacterium; assembly: GCA_036834945.1. Lineage (GTDB taxonomy): Bacteria > Pseudomonadota > Gammaproteobacteria > Steroidobacterales > Steroidobacteraceae > 13-2-20CM-66-19. The sequence goes on along the minus strand of DAITMW010000005.1, from coordinate 37,737 downwards.
GGAGCGTGACCGAAACGAAGTAGAGGAAATCCCGTGCAGCCCCAATGGGGCGACGTGGGGAGTTCCGGGGCCCGAAATAGCACCCCGCGGGGTTGTGAACTGCGCCGCAATAACACGGAATTTCAGCGTATTTACAGCACCCTTTACGCGCCTGACAGTTTTGCCGCGAACGTTCTGAGGAGCCGTTCGCAAGCTTCGTCCCGTCCTGCCGCTAGGATCGGGATATGTCGCAATTGCCGTCGCGCTCACGCTCCCGTCGGCTATGGATGGTGGCCTGGCTGGTCCTCCTGTCCGGCTGGTTCGGGGGCGCTGCGTCGCAACAATTCAGCTTCCGCCAATACGCTCAAAGCGATGGACTGACGAATCTCGCCGCGGGCTATCTGGTCACCGACCCGGGAGGGGATCTCTGGGTCGGTACTGACGGCGGCCTGTTCCGATTCGACGGCACTGCCTTCGTTCCCTACGACACGGCACTCGGCCTGCCCTCGGAGACCGTCCGGGGTATGGTCCTGGACCCCTGGCAACGGCTGTGGGTGACCCTGGACCGCGGGCTGTATGTCGGGGGCTCCAAGGGATTCGAGCCGGTACGGACCGCGAACGGCCTCGTTCTCACCGATCACTCGCTGCCGATTGCCTTCCTGGGCAAGGACCACATTCTCGTTGCCTACAAGCAGCACGTGCAGGAGCTGCGGCGCGAGCAACTGGACTCGGGGACCTGGCACGCGGCGCCACTGTTTTCGGCCCAGCAGATCGAAGCCAACCCGCAGCTCGACAAGGTGGTGAGCTTTTTCACCGAGGCTGACGGAACACTCTGGCTCGGATGCGCCAAGGAGCTCTGCAGCCTGTCGGCGGGGAAGCTGCGGATCTGGAGTGAGTCCGACGGCGTCCCCGAAGGCTCCTACGGCGCTTTTCTCCTGGACCACGACGGCCGCTTGTGGATCCGCAGCGGCGAGCATCTGTTGGTGCGGCAGCCGGATGCGCGCGGCTTTACCGTAAACGACCCGCCGCATGCACGACTCGAATCCCGTGTCGTCGAGCCCATGTTGACACTCGATGCCAGTGGCCGGCTCCTGACGCGCACGGCGCCCGGCGTGGCGCGTTGGAACGGTACGCGCTGGCAGGAATTCTCAACAGACAACGGGCTCGCCGACAGTGTCGTCGCGAAAGCGCAGGTCGACGGGGAGGGCAGCCTGTGGTTGAGCCCACTGGGGTTGGGAATCTGGCGCTGGCGCGGCTACGACAACATCGAGTCCTGGACCCGGGCCCAGGGGTTCATCTCGCAGAAGGTCTGGAACATCGTGCGCGACCACGATGGACGGCTCCTGGTGGGGACCGAGCGCGGCTGCCAGGTGTTGGATGAAGCCGCCGCACGTGTCACCGGCTGTCCGTTTGAAGCGCTTCCCAACGTGGAGGACATCGCCCTGGCCGTCGACCACCGCGGGGGCGTCTGGTATGGCCTGGAGAACAGCGAGCTCTGGACCGTCCCGCCCCACGAGAAGCGTGCGCATCTCGTAAAATTCCCGGACGGCAAGGTGTCCGTGTCGATCATCTTCTTCGATCGGGACGGCACCGGATGGGTGGTCTGCTACACGGACGGCCTCTATCGTCTCGATCCGGGGACCGAGCGCCTGGAGAAAGTCGAGCTGCCTCGCTCGGAGTCGCGCATTTATGACATCGCGCAGGACCATGACGGCACCCTGTGGGTGGCTGCCACCGGCGGCATATTCCGTTTTTCCAACGGACGCTGGAAATTCCTGACCGTACGCGGTGAAGACGGCAATGACGGCGTCTACTCCTCCCTGGTCGTGATGCCTGACGGCTCGATCTGGGCATCGAGTTTCGGCAAGGGCCTGCTGCACGCGAGTGGTCCCAACCTCGAGCACCAGGAATGGGTCAAGCCCGAAGTCCTGGCGGATGCGAGCGTCTACTCCGTGCGCATCGACCTGCGCGGCAGGCTTTGGGCCAACACGGACCAGGGCGCGGCGATTTTCGACGGACAGAACTGGCTGCGTTTCGACGTAGATGACGGCCTCGCCGGCAATGACACCGAAGCGTTCTCCTTCCTGCCCGACCATGACGGCTCCGTCTGGATCGGAACCGCGGGCGGCATGACCCACATCCGCGATCCTGACCGGTTACTGCACCCGAGGGAACGGTTGGATCTGCGCATCGCAAGCGCCAAACTCGGTGATCATCTGCTCGACGTCGACCACGAGAGCTCGGTGCCATGGCGAGCCGACGCGGCTCTCGACGTGCGTTTCACGTCGCACAACTATTCGCGCTCACCGCGAACGGAATTCCGGTATCGCCTGGTGGGACTGTCGTCGCGGTGGTTCGGTTCTCGCAGCCCGGAGCTGCATCTGCCAGCCCTCGACGGCGGTCACTACAAGCTGGAAATCATGGCGGTCGATGCGCCGCACGCCCGCCAGTCGGATATCGTGACGATGTCATTCGAGGTCATGCCGCCCTGGTGGCGCACGCTGACGTTCCGCGTCTTTGTTGCCCTGCTGCTCCTACTCTTACTGGGGCTCGCGTGGCGTTTCCAGGTCGTTAAGCTGCGAGCCCGTAGGATCGCATTGGAAAAAGAGTTCCGTGAGCGGGAGGCGCTGCTCGAGCGAGCAACGCGCGATGCTCTCACGGGGCTGTGGAATCGTCCGAGCATCCTGGAGTTCCTGGGCCGTGAGATGACACACGCTCAGAGGACGGGCACACCACTAGCGCTGGCGCTCATCGACGTCGACCATTTCAAACAGGTCAACGACACCTACGGGCATCACGGCGGAGACGAGGTATTACGCGAGCTCGCGCAACGACTCGGAAAGGCCATACGTCATAACGATTGGCTCGGACGGTACGGCGGCGAGGAGTTGATGGTCGTGATGCCTGGCCTCTCTTACATCGGTGCGGCGACGCCCATCGAGCGCCTGCGCGAATGCGTCGCGGAAACCCCTTTCAAGGTGCGCGAGCACACCGTCCAACTCACCGTCAGCATCGGCATGGCCTGGTGCGAATCCGCATCGGACACGACACACGACATCATCAGTCGCGCCGATGCGGCCCTCTACGCGGCCAAGGACTCCGGCCGCAACCGCGTTGTCTACCCTCCCTCGCCCCGCGATCCGAATGTTGAATCCACCGGCTCACGACGCTACATGGTCGAGCTTCGTGACCGTTTGAAACGCGAAGGTGGCCGACGCGGCTGACGGCCGCTAGAGCTTCATCGACAGTTCCACGTCACCGGCGAAAGGAACCGACAGATACGGAGCACCCGGCTCACGCACAGCCGCGAGATAATCAGGACTCATGTCAGCGTTGTCCGCGACTACGAGCGCACCGGCGCGCAGGCGTGGCTGGAGCAGCGCCAACACCCTCGGATACAGCGGTTTCGCTCCGTCGAGAAGCACCAGGTCGATGGAGTCGGGCAGCTCGCGAGAGAGAGTTTCCAACGCGTCCCCTTCACGGATCTCGACGTAATCGGCCAGTCCCGCCTCCGCTATGGTGGCGCGCGCACGGGTCACCTTAGCCGGCTCGAACTCGGTGCCGATCACTCGTCCGCCGCCATTGTCTTTGACCGCTGCCGCCAGGTGTAACGTGGAGACAGCAAACGACGTTCCAAACTCTACGATGGAGCGCGCTTTGCAGGAGCGGCCCAACATGTAAAGAAATGTCGCGGTCTCGCGCGAGACCGCCAGGTGCACGTTCTTCGCGTGCGTCATGTAAAACGTCTTGTAGTCTTCGGCTCGCCCCGAGCGGGCGGCACGCTCGGCGGGTGAAAGGTTACTCATTTCCTGCCGGAAGACCTTCTCGGTCTGCTCAGCTGCGGCGAACAGGCGCTCGAGCACGAGCGCCAGCGGTTTAGAGGTGAGGGTATTCATCGGAAAGCTCCTTGCCATCGGGTGCGGTTAGAATACGAATAATCATTCGCATTGACTATTCGCATTCGGCGCCAGAAATCATGAAAACCCGGCAAACGCCTGTTATTTCCGCAAGAAAACGCCCACGCCAGACCCGCTCGAAACACCTCGTGGCCACCATCCTGGAGGCGGCCAGTCGCGTTCTGGCGCGCGACGGCGCACGGCATTTCACGACTGCCCGGGTGGCGGCGGAGGCAGGCGTGAGCGTCGGGTCGCTGTACCAATACTTCCCGAACAAAGAATCGATTCTGTTCCGGCTGCAGACGGACGAATGGCAGCAGACCGGCGCACTGATGGATCGGATTCTCACCGACGTCACCCTGCCCCCGTTGGAACGACTACGCCGCATCACGTTGGAATTCTTCCGCTCAGAGTGCGAGGAAGCACAGTTGCGCGTGGCGTTGGGCGACGCCGCTCCGCTCTATCGGGATGTGCCCGAAACCGATGAGCACCACGCCGAGGGCAAACAACGCATGCAAGCCTTCATGCGCGAGTTGCTCCCAGGAGTGCCGGCACGCGAGCGGAACTTTGCGGCGGACCTGGTCAAGACCGCGATGTCGGCCGTGGGGAAGGCGGTCTCCGAACAGAACCGCTCGCGCGCCGACGTCGATCGCCTGGCGATGGCCATGGGCGATATGTTCTGCGACTATCTCGAGCGCCTGGGAAACCTGAGGACTTCCGCATGAGCCCCCCGCGTCTCGCTCTCGCCATTCGGCACGTTAACTTCGAAGACTGCGGCACTCTCGCCGATGTGTTGCGCGCACGCGGGTTCGAAATCCGCTACATAGAGCCGTGGCGTGTAAATCTGCGCGAGCTGGATATCTCCACACCTGACCTGGTCGTTGGTCTCGGCGGTCCGATAGCCGTCTACGAAGCCGACCGCTACCCGTGGATCATGGAAGAGCTCCACCTGCTGGAGCGACGCCTGGCGGCCCGCCGCCCTACTCTCGGGATCTGCCTCGGTGCGCAGATGTTGGCTCGCGTCCTGGGCGCGAGGGTTTACGGCGGCCGCAAGGAGCTCGGTTGGGCGCCGTTGCAACTCACCCCGGCTGGCCAGAAGTCAGTCATCGCGCCCCTGGCGGGTCACCAGACGTCGATGTTGCACTGGCATGGTGACACCTTCGACCTGCCTGCCGGCGCGGAGCTCCTCGCATCCACCGAGCTGGCCGCCCACCAGGTTTATTCCTGGGAGCGCTTCGTGCTGGCGTTCCAGTGCCATCCCGAAGTGCGGCATGAGGACATCGAGTCATGGCTCGTCGGACATGCTTGCGAAATCGCCGCAACGAGCGGTGTGAGTGTGGAACAGCTCCGCGACGACACCCAGCGCCTAGGCCCGACGTTGGCCGCGCGCGCAAAATCGGTTTTCACCGGCTGGCTCGCGAGCGTCGGACTTTGACTAGCTAGCGCTCAAGCATCACGCGCGCATCCCGAGCGCCAGCGAGCAGGCGGCTACTTCATCGAACTGCTCGCGTGAGTGTTCGGCCCGTGCGCGCCAATCGTGTCCCAGGCACTCGTTGAGGGTATTCACCACCGCGGACTGCATTTTCTCCTCGGCCGGACGCCGTCGCACGAGACCATGAACTTCGTGAGTGACGTCGGCGTAGACGGCAATAAGCGCCGCCACCTCATGGCGCCCGTCCTTGCAGGCGAGCAATGCCATTGCATCCAAAGCGGTGTACAGCCTGCTCGTGTCGATTCGAAGTGCGAGCTCGTAGAGCTCGGCGCCGGTCGAACGAGCCTCACCGAGCTCGTCGGTGAGCAATAGCGCGCTGAAAGTGAGAACCAACAGCTCGAAGCGGGTCTCGCGGCGGCCCAGGTGACGCAGACTCAGCGCGAGCGGTCGACCAAGCTGCAGAGCGGCAGCCATGTTGCCGCACGCGATGTCGAGTTCGACCATGCACACGGTCGCGGCGAGCGCCTGCCGCTCGCTGGTTGCTAATGCCAGTCGCACTGCACGCTCATACGCGGCGCGCGCCTCCGGAAACCGCCCGGCGCTCATCAACAGTGCACCTTCGGTCATCGCGCCATGGGTGAGCACCCGTGTCGGCCACGCAGGATCTTCGAGAGTTCGTGCCGCCTCCAGCGCCGCGCGCGCGGCATCAGTGTCAACCCGCCAACTGAAGGCGATCTGCATGAGCGCATAGTAATGAGCGCGGACATCGCTCGTCGCGGCATACATCGCCGCTGCCAGATCCGCCGCGTAGCGTGCGCGATCACACTGCCGGGTAGAGTCGTAGGCGGCGATCGCTTCCCAGAACCGCCCGATCCGAGGCCGGGGCAGCGAGTCCGACAACAGGGCCAGCACCTGGGAGTAGCGCGTGCGCCCTTCGCCATACAGGTCCATTTCGACAAACAGGGGCCATGCCGAGCCGAACAGCGCCACACCGAGCGCGGGGTCGTTGTCGAGAGCCCAGTCGATCGCGGTACGCACGTTGTCCAGGTCGGGCCCGAAACGACTCAACCAGACTGCCTCGTCCTCCGACCAATACTCCTGGTAAGCCAGGTCGATCAACTCCAACACGATGGCCGCCATACGCGCCCGCGCCGCCTGCAACTCACCCCGCGCCACGAGCCGCGCGAGAGCGTAATGCCTGGCCGTCTCGAGCAGCGTATAGCGCGGCGGGTCGACCGCGAGAACCGTGACGAGTGAGCGGTCGACGAGCCGGCCGATCAGGTCGACGGCATCGGCCACGTCCACGGCATCATTCGCCACGCACCGCGCCGCCGTATTGAGGGAAAAGCTCCCCGTGAAGACGCCCAGCATGTTGAACACCTGCTGCTCCGCGGGCGGCAGCAGGTTGTAACTCCAATCAAAAGCGGCATGCAGGGCGTTATGGCGCGGATCGACGGCTCGTCCGGCCAGCTTCAACAGGCGAAAGCGATCATCCAGCCGCTCGAGCAGCGCGCTCAGCCCGAGCGCGGGCACACGGGCCGCGGCCAGCTCGAGCGCCAGCGGGATGCCGTCGAGGCGCCGGCAGATCTGCGCAACCACGGGCGTATTGGCCGAGCTCAGCTCGAAGCGCCGATCGGCCGCCGCGGCGCGCTGCGCGAACAACCTGACAGCCGCGCAGCCCACGGCTTCTTCCTCCGGAGCCTGCGGGTCAGGCACGGCAAGCGCCGCCAGACGATAGACCACCTCACCGGCAATCCCGAGTGGCACCTGGCTGGTGATCAACGCGCGCAGACCTTGTGTGCCGGAGATCAAACCGGCCAGCGGCGTCGCGAGAGCATCTGTCAGATGCTCCGCGCAGTCGAGAATCAACAGCACCGGAAGCTGCTCGAGCGCCTGGCACAAGGCGGTATACCCATCGATTCCGTCGGGCAACGACAAGCCGAGAGCGCTGGCGATGGCCGGAGGAACGTGTTGCGCGTCGCGCAGCGGTCCCAGCGATACCCAGGCAACCGCCGCTCCGGGTTTCGCAGCCTCACAAGCCAGCAACTCCTGCGCCAGACGTGTTTTACCAACACCGGCCATCCCTACTATCGTCACCAGGCTGGCGCCGCCGAGTGCGGCCTGGATCTCGCGCACCTCGCTGTCGCGCCCGACCAGCGGGCCCAATCGATTCGGCCAGGAGCGTCGGGGAACAGAGAGTCTGGGCAGCACGGCCTCTGCCTGCCGCGCGGGCGCGGGAACGAGCTCCGGCACTGACACGAGTTCCGGCATGTCCGTTGGAGGCAGCGGCGCGGTGTTGGTTGCTTCGCAGCTGCGCACGGGCAGCTCGAGGCGGTAACCGAATCCCGGCACGGTCCGGATGGCCTCCGCGCCCAGGATCTTGCGCAAGCCTGCGATCTGCGCTGGAAGATTGTTCTCATCGACAATGACACGGGGCCAGACACGCTCGATCAACGCGGCCTTGGTCACGAGACGGCCCGGATTCTCCACCAGTACCACCAGCAGATCGAAAGCGCGCGCGCCGAGCTCCACGGGCTTGCCTGCGGCGGACAACATCCGCTCTGAAGGATAGAGCTCGAAATCACCAACGCGTATCGACTCCACCGCGACCCTCCAACGTGCCCATCGGCCTTAGCGCCCCTGAAGTAACAATTCAGGAGCAATTCACACGCTGTTCAGGACTCGAAATCGCAAATGCGCGATCGTTTCCGCCGCCACATCCGGCATCAACACCGCAACCCTCGGGAGACTGTCATGAAGAGCCTGACCACGCTTCGCGCCATCACTGCCCTCACCGCCGGCGCACTCGCCGCCGGGAGCCTCACCACTATTGCCCGTGCCGCTTCGACTACAGAGCCGTCCTCCATGACGGTTTTCTATGGAGACCTGGATATCAACACCGTCCGTGGCGCGGCGGCGCTTTATCAGCGCATCAGTTTCGCCGCCGAAACCGTGTGCCGCGATCTGGGGCCTGGCCGGCAGCTGACGCTGCTGTCGCGCCACAAGAGCTGCGTGCGTAGCGCGATCGGCGACGCCGTCGCGTACGTGAACCACTCTGCCCTGACCGAGTATGCGGCGTCCCGGGGTGTCGCCCCGGCGGGTGCGCCGATCAAAGTGAAGGTCGCGCTCGTCAAATGAGGACCAACGCGATCCTTACAAATTGTAACCGACGCGCCGCACGGATACGAAGGCCTGGGCGCGCCGCGTTTCAGAACAATTTCAGACGCGTTTCAAGACGCGGGGAACATCAGTGCCCAAGACTACTAGCCATCAATCACTCAACGGAGATTGCGTCATGCCAAAATTCGTCATCGAGCGCGACATTCCCGGCGCCGGCAAAATGAGCCCCAGCGACCTCAAGGCCGTGTCGAGGAAGTCCTGCGGAGTCCTCAGCAGCCTCGGCCCGAGCATCCAATGGCTGCACAGCTACGTCACGGCCGACAAGATCTACTGCATCTACCACGCGACTGACGAGTCCCTCGTCCGCCGCCATGCCGAGCTCGGCGGCTTTCCCGCGAACAAGATCACCGCGGTCACGGGGATCATCGACCCCGCCACGGCGGAGTGAGGCCGTGCCGGCCCGGAAAAAGGCCGGCGCACTCCCTCCCGGGAAGCCGCTTTTCGCCCCGTAACGCGCCCGGCAAGGCCCGCCAGGCGCGTTTTTCAAGCTCCAGCGTCACCGGCAATCGCCCTGCCCCGCGTAAGCTCCCGGATTTATTCAGGATTGTTCCTCGTTCGAAAGAATTACTTCGGCTAGAATGCCCGGCCATTTGACCCCATTGTTTTCGGCCCCATAAACCGGGGTCCCCTTAACCTTTTGCTCTAGGAACAGTCACGGAACTCTGCCATGCCCCGCACTACCTCTCTCTCGGACATCCGCAACATCGGGATCATCGCCCACGTCGACGCCGGCAAGACGACGACGACCGAGCGGATTCTTTACTACACGGGGCGTAAGCACACGATCATCGACATCCACGACACCAAGGACCTGAAGACGTCGACCACGACTGACTACCTCGAGCAGGAGCAGAAGCGTGGCATTACGATTCAGTCCGCGGCGGTGTCCGCGTTCTGGCGCGACAAGAAGATCAACCTGATCGACACCCCCGGCCACGTCGACTTCACGATCGAGGTGAACCGCTCGCTGCGCGTGCTCGACGGCGCTGTCGTCGTGTTCGACGGCGTCGCCGGCGTGGAGCCGCAGTCGGAGACGAACTGGCGCCTCGCCGACAACTACGGCGTGCCCCGTATCTGCTACGTGAACAAAATGGATCGCAGCGGCGCGAACTTCCTGCGCTGCGTCGACATGATCAAGAAGCGCCTCGGCGCTCGTCCGCTGCCCGTCCAGATCCCGATCGGCTCGGAAGACAACTTCAAGGGCATGATCGATCTCGTCGAGATGAAGGCCCTGGTCTGGGACTCGGACGACAAGGACGCGAAGTGGGACATCATGGAAGTGACCCCCGACCTCGCGGACAAGCTGAACATCACGGTGCCCGCCGACCGCCAGATCCTGGCCGACGTCGACAAGTTCCGCAGCGAGCTGGTCGACACCTGCCTCGAGATGGACGACGACGCGATGGAAGCCTACCTGACCGACGGCAAGGCCCCGTCAGCCGACGTGCTGCGCAAGTGCCTCCGCAAAGGCACCATCACCTCGAAGTTCAACCCGGTCCTGTGCGGCTCGTCCTATAAGAACAAGGGCGTGCAACAGGTGTTGGACGCGGTTGTCGACTACCTGCCGGCCCCCGCGGACGTCGAAGCCATCAAGACCGTCGACGCCGACGGTAACCCGATCGGCGAGCGTAAGTCCTCGGACGACGAGCCGTTCTCGGCGCTCGCTTTCAAGGTCATCAACGACAACTACGGTGCGTTGACCTTCGTGCGTGTGTACTCGGGCGTTCTGACCCGCGGCATGTCCGTACAGAACACCACCCGCGGCAAGCGCGAGAAGATCGGCCGCATGGTCGAAATGTTCGCCAAGGAAGCCAACCCGATCGAGGAGGCGCGCGCCGGTGACATCATCGCCCTCGTCTCCCTCGCCGAGACCGACACCGGCGACACCCTCTGCGACGCCAACGCGCCGGTTGTATTGGAGCGCATGCGCTTCCCGGACCCCGTCATCAGCGTATCGGTGAAGCCGAAGGTCAAAGCCGAGCTGGAGAAATTCAACAACGCCCTCGGCAAGATGGTCCGCGCCGATCCCTCTCTGCACCTGGAGACGGATCGCGAAACGGGCCAGACCATTCTGCGGGGCATGGGTGAGTTGCACCTCGAGGTGACCCTGGACCGCATGCGCACCGAGTTTGGTGTTGAAGGCACCATGGGCGAGCCGCAAGTGGCCTACCGCGAGACCATCACGCGCAAGGTCAATGAACAGTACGTCCACAAGAAGCAGACCGGCGGCTCGGGCCAGTTCGCGGAAGTGTGGATCACCTTCGAGCCGCTGGAGCGGGGTAAGGGCTTCGTGTTCGAAGACGAGACCGTCGGTGGCTCGGTGCCACGTGAGTACGTTCCGTCGGTCGAGAAGGGACTGAAGGTGCAGAAGGAAGACGGCGTGCTCGCGCACTATCCGACGGTGGACTTCAAGGCCACCCTCACGGACGGTAGCTACCACGACGTCGACTCGAACGCCCTGACCTTCGAAATCGCGGCCAAGGCCGCCTTCCGCGAAGGCATCAAGAAGGCTGCCCCGATCCTGCTCGAGCCGGTCATGAAGGTCGAGACGGTGACCCCGGGCGACTACCTGGGTGATGTGATCGGCGACATCAACCGCCGTCGCGGCATGATCCAGGAGCAGCTCGAGCGCGGAACCAACATCGCCGTGGTGGCCACCGTGCCGCTGTCGGAAATGTTCGGCTACATCGGACAGCTGCGTGGTATGACGAGCGGTCGCGCATCGTTCACCATGGAGTTCTCGCACTACGATCCGGTGCCGAAGAACGTATCCGACGAGGTCAT
>DAITMW010000005.1:6947-26366 GCA_036834945.1 Steroidobacteraceae bacterium | reverse complement strand
GGGCTGCCCGATTCGATGATCCGCGCCGCCCGCCGGGTCTCGACCATACCCCTGGGATGCACGGTCACCGCCGCCGCACCTCCATCGATGCGCCGGGCGAGCGACGTGACGTACTCGCGATCGCCATTGGATTTGAAGAGCGTGCCGAAGTACTGCACGAACTTACCGACGGGTAGCTCTGCCGGCTCGCATGCCGCGCGCCCCAGGTCGCATACCGCGGTCAGGTCGACCCGGTCTGTTGGAAACCCATCGCGAAACAGCTCGAGCCTGACGCGATCAGCCGCCTCGTAATCGTTGAACACGGCAAGCAGGACAGCACTCATGTCTTCCTCCTTCTGCGCGGGCCGGGTTGCCCGTGCGGCGCGTGCACCGCACCCTGGCTTTCAACGTCTCCGCGGTCAGTGTACGCCCCGCCGCCGAGAACACCAACATGCGGAAACGCGCTATGATTTCGAGGTCACTTGAGCTCGGCGGGGGGTCTCATGTCCAAGATTCAGGAAGCCAGCCTCAAGGATCTGCACCCTACCCAGCTCACCGTCGGGCTCATCGTGGTCCAGGACAAAAAGAAGCACCTGGCGGCGATGAATGCGTCCGACCAGCGCAGCTTCATGAAGGACCATCCCATGCCGGCGGTGCTGGGGCCGCAAGGGAAGCTGTACATCACCGACCACCATCATCTGGGCCGCGCCGCGCTCGATGCCGGGGTGACCTGCGGCTTCTTCCTGGTCGAGGCCGACCTGTCCAAGTGCACGATGGAATCATTCTGGAAAGAGATGAACGAGAGCCAGTGGGTCCATCCACTGGACGACAACGGCGTGCGTCATTTCTATTCGACCATTCCGGACCACCTCGGAAAACTGGTAGACGATGTCTATCGTTCACTGGCCGGATATGTGCGCGACGCGCACGGTTACGACAAAACGCCCACCGCCTTCGCCGAGTTCGTCTGGGCTGACTTCTTCCGTCGCAATATCCCCATCGAGACCGTACGTGCGGACTTTGCGACCGCTGTTCGGGCAGGAGTTTCGTTAGCGCAGAGCAAGTGGGCCAAGAACATTCCGGGATACAACGCGAAGTAATATCCTCTCCTTCGGAAGAGAGGTGCGCATGATCAGATGGATTTGCCTGCTCGTCGTCATCCCCTTGGTTGGCTCCGCCCAGGACGAATACGCCAGCCCGCGCGAGCAGAAGAACGCGGCGGACGCCAAGGAATGGAACAAGAATCCGGCGCCCAAAGACCCTCGCGACTTCTCGGGTGTCTGGTGGACACGGGGTTATGACCGGACCTTCCGGCCCGTGACGGATCCGCCGCAGCGGCCCGCGGAGTCCGCCAAACTCCTGCCGCTGACCGATCTCGAAGCAGCCAACCGCCAACATCATCTCGACATGGAGAAGGCCGGTACGCCTATCGCCGATGCGCCGACGCAGTGTTTTCCGCACGGCGTGCCGCGCCTGATCGCCTCGCCCTATCCGATTCAGTACGTGTACTCACCCGGACTCATCACCATCCTTCATGAGACGGCGCACAACATCCGCTACATCCACATGGACGGCAAACCGGCGCCCAAGGACACCCCGCGGAGCTTCCTCGGCTACTCGGTCGGCCACTGGGAGGGCAACACCCTCGTCGTCTTCACCGACCATTTCAACGACCGCACCCAGATCGACGAGGAGGCGCTGTCACACGGTTTGAAACTGACCGTCACCGAGCGCATCACGAAGTTCACCAACAAGTGGGGGGGTGCCGAGCTGCGCAACCTGATCACCATTGAGGACCCGGATCATTTCACGCACCCGTGGACGGCTGAACGGACGTTCCCATGGCGAGGAGACATCCGAGTCGCCGAGTACTCCTGCGAGGAGAACAATCGCAACGCGCCGAAGAACGGCATCACGGTGGCCAAATGACGCGCCCTGTCCGCGCCCGAGGCGCCCTGGTTGCCATCATGGGTATTGTTGCAATGGCAGGGTCGTCCCCGGGAGCCGCCGCCACGGATGCTCCGGTGTTCGAGCAACCGCCTCCGGGCACTCCCAACCTGACAGGGAAATGGGCCATGCCCAAGCCCGTCACCCACCTGCTCACGAGCGACGGCAAGGAGCCGCCGCTCAATGCCGCCGGCAAGGCGGAATATGACAAGCGCCAGGCGGCGCTGCGCGCCGGTGACAAGTCCGTCGATCCGGTCAGCTCATGCCTGATGCACGGCACTCCGCGGCTGCTGTATGCGCCGCATCCGTTCCTGATCCTGCAGACCACGCGCAGCGTCGATTTCGTGCACGAAGTGAACCATACATTCCGGATCATCTACTGGGACAAGGAACTGCCCGAGGACCCCGATCCGGACTACCTGGGCTATTCGATCGCCCGCTTCGAGGGGCCGACGCTGGTGATCGACACCATCGGTCTGAACGACAAGACATGGTTGGATTATTCGGGTCTGCCACATGGGGAAAAGCTGAGGGTCCAGGAGCGCTATACCTTGGCGGACCCCAACACCATCCAGGGCTCCGTCACCCTGACGGACCCCGAGTACTACACCGCTGCGTGGACGACCAACTTCACCCTGAAGAAGCAGCGTGACATGCAGATCAAGGAAAACGTCTGTACGGACACCCACAGGATGTGAGCCATCGAAAATGAACACGGCGCGGGGTGCTGCTTGACACCCCATACCCGCCGGTCCATAAAGTTTGGGCGTGAAGGAAGACAGGTCGGTTCAAGAGGGGAGCTGTCGACCCGTGAAAGCAAAGCCAGTGATTACCACCGCGCTCCTGGGCGCGCTCGTCAGTGCGATGGCAGGCGGCGCCGCCGTCGCCCACCACTCATTCGCCACCTTCGATCAGACGAAGGAAACGACGCTGGTGGGAACGATCAAGGAAGTCCAATGGACCAACCCGCACATCTGGGTGCAGGTGCTGGTCAAGAGCACCTCCGGTGAGGTCGTGGAGTGGTCCATCGAAGGCGGCAGCCCCAACGGGCTGAGCCGTCAGGGTTGGAAACGCTCTTCCTTGAATGCCGGGGATCCCGTCGAGATGGTCATCCATCCTTTGAAGGATGGCTCCAACGGCGGCAGCCTGGTCCGCGTCTCCGTCAACGGCAAGCTCATCGGAGCACCGCGCCCTCCGCCGCCGGAGGGAGCCGAAGCCAAGACCTGAGGGCGTCCTCTCGTCCGTCCTACAGGCCCTGCAGCCGGCCCGTGCTGTCGCCGAACTTGTCGGCGCGCACGTCGAACTTGTCCAGGATGCTCAGCAGCAGGTTTCCGGTGGGAACCGTACGGCTCGCGAAGGCGAGATGCCGGTCTCCCTTCAATTTCCCACCCGCGCCGCCGACCAGGACGTGTGGCACGTCATAGTGCAGATGCTGGTTCGAATTGCCCATGTTGGAGCCGTAGAGCACCAGCGCGCGGTCCAGTAGCGTGCCCTCGCCCTCCTTCTGATCCGCCAGCTTCTTGATCAGGTAGCCCAACATCTGCACGTGATAGCGGTTGAGCTGCGCGAAGCGCTTGATCTGGCCGGGATCTTCCGCATGGTGCGAGCCGCCGTGGAAGCTGATGTTGGTCCCGCTCTCCGGGTACACACGGCCTGTGAGGTCCCGGGCATACAACACCGTGGCGACACGTGTAATGTCCGCCTGAAAGGCCAACGCCAGCAGGTCGAACTGGATCTGGATGTGCTCGTGGAATGACTCGGGCACACCATAGGGCACAGCAACGCTGGGCACGTCCTGCGAGGCCTTCGCGGCAATCGTGAGGCGCCTTTCGATCTCGCGCACGTCGTCGGTGTACTGCTCCAGGCGTACGCGATCGGTGTGCGATACCTGGGGCATCAGATCGTTCAGGCTGCCGGTCACCGAATCGAGAATGCTGGTCTCACGCTCGCGGCGCGCGCGCCGCAACTCGGGCGAGCTGCCGTCGCCGAACATCCGCTCGAACACCACTTGTGGATTGATCTCCATCGGCAGGGGTCGCGTCGGCGACTGCCACGAGATGGTGTTGGTATAGACACAGCTGTAGCCTTCGCCGCAATTCGTGGAGTTCGCGCCCGGATCCTCCAGACCGAGCTGCAGGGAGGGCAGCAGAGTATTGCGGCCGACCTGGGCCGCGATGACCTGGTCTATGGAGGTGCCGACCTCAATGTCGGCGCCCGTCGTCTTGCGGGGTTTGACAGCCGTCAGGTAGGCGGCGGCCACGAAATGATCCGCCCCGGTGACTCCCGGAGGATTCTCCGACGACTGCGACCACATGCCACTCGTCAGAATCACGTGTTTGCGGAAGGGCTCCAGCGGCTCGTACACGTAGGGGAACTTGAACCCCGGCGCACTCGATCCGGGAATCCAGTAGCCGGGAGCAACACCGTGAGGTACGAACGCACCCACAAAACGGGTGGGCAACACCTGCTGCGCATAGACGCGGCCGCCGATGGCGGGCAGCATCGACTCCAGGAACGGTAGCGCCAGGGTCGTCCCCAACCCCCGCAGAAAAGTACGGCGCGGCAGTTTGCGATTAGTGAGAAACGACGCCATCCGTCAGCCTCCGGTCTAGTGCGGCGGTTCCGGTCTTGGCCGGCACCGGATCGGCGTCGGGGACCACATTCATGCTGAAGTTGTCGCTGAGCACCACCGCCATGACGAGTGATTTGAGCTTGTAACCGTCCGGCGCGGCACTCTGCATGACTTTGCGCACTTCGGGCATGTCGGCGTAATCCATGCCGCGCCCCAGCGCGTAAGTCATCAGATTCTCGGTCACGTTGCGCAGATACTGGTCCTGATGCTTCAACAGGAAGGTCCGCACACCGGCGGGACCATCGACGTCCGTGCCGTCATACATCTGGCCATGAGCGTCTATCGGACTGCCGCGGTCCTCCGTACGCTGGTGTCCGATCGCATCGAAGGGCTCGAGCGCGAATCCGATCGGATCCATCATCTTGTGGCAGCCCGCACAGGCGGGGTTGCGCCGATGCTCCTCCATCTGCTCGCGCATCGTGGGAACGTGCGTATTGCCCGCAACGTCCTCTTTCTTCGCCGGTAGCGCCGGTACGTTCGGTGGTGGATCCGGAGCAGGTACACCGATCACATTGCGCAGAACCCAGTTGCCGCGAATCACCGGTGATGTCCGGCCCGGTTGCGAGGAAACCGTCAGAACGGCGCCCTTGCCCAACAGACCCCAACGCGCGCTCTGGCTGGCATCGAGCTTGATGCGGCGGAAGTAGCTGCCCTTGATTCCCGGGATTCCGTAGAACTCGGCCAGGCGCTCGTTCACGAACGTGTAGTCCGCGGTCAGGAGGTCGAGCACGCCGCGGTTCTCATCGAGCAGGCTCTGGAACAACAACTCCACCTCTCGGCGAAAAGCCTGGCGCAGGTTGTCGTCAAAATCGGGAAACTGATCCACCACGGGGGCATGCGCGGCCAGATTCCTCAGACCCAGCCATTGCCCGGCGAAGTTGGCCGTCAGAGCGGCTGCCCGCGGGTCGGCGAGCATGCGTTGTACCTGCTGACGCAGCACCGCCGGCTTGGATAGCTCGTGCGACTGCGCCAGCTGCAACAGCGTGTCGTCCGGGATACTGCTCCACAGGAAAAACGACAAGCGGGATGCCATGTCGAGATCGCTCACCCTGTAGGCAGTTCCCGGAGCAAGGCTCGCCGGCGTCGCTTCGATACGGTAGACAAACTTGGGATCTGAAAGGACTCGCTGCAGGATCGCTTCGACGCCACTGTCGAAAGTGCCCTCACGCCGAGCGTCCTTGTAGAAGCTCATGAGGACCTCGATGTCCCTCTGCGTGGCATAGCCGCGATAGGCGCGCCGCGCGAGGGAGCCCGCGATCTGGCGGGCGCACGACTCTTCATCGGCGCCACCGGTTGGATGGCAGATCAGGATCCGTTCGCGGGTCGGGGAGTCGGTCGCGACCTTGCCATCGACCGGACCGTCGATGCGAACGCTACCGACATGGGGATAAAACGTGAAGCCGGGTAGCCCGCCGGTCTCAATGGTGCTGCGATCGAACGCGTGGTTGAGATCGAGGCCCGGGGCGTAGTCGGTGGCCAGGAAGGTCACGCCGATGTGATGCAACCCGGCCTTGACGTGCTGTTTGAGATCGATGGTCATGAGTTGACCATTGCCCAGGAAGTCCTCGTCGAGCCTACGATCGACCCGCAACGCCTTGTCCCAGTCCACCTGGGCCACTTTCCGGCCGTCGACGAAGAACAGCAACTGCTCGCCGCGCACCTCGCCGAAGGGCCGGAAATTACCCATGTTGCCGAGGTTCACAGAGAACACTTTCAACGTGTAGTCGCCGTCCGCCGGAAACGTGTGATCAATCTTCAGGCCACCGCGGGTACCGAAAGGCAGCCCGGCGACGTGATAGTTCTGAGTCGTATCCTCGGCAACGCGATAGGTGACCTGCGCAGGCGCCGTGGCCGCTCCCATCGCGACTCGGCTCACACGCGCGGCGGCTGAGAGGTAAGCTTCCAGCAACGCGGGGGAAAGCGTGAGCGCACCAGCCTGGTTGTCGAAGCCGCGGCTCGCGTCATCCGCCGTCAGAAATTTCGTCGAGTCGATCTCCAGCCCGAGCAGGTCTCGCACGGCGTTCGCATACTCCGCGCGATTGAGCCGATGCAGTTGCGGCTCGTGCAGATCCGGCTTCGCGTGACTGTCGACGTCGGCTTCCAACGACCGGGCGAAGGCCTGGATGGTGGCGAAGTCTGGCCGCGGCTTACCGGCGGGAGGCATCATCCCGGCGCGCAGCTTGCGCAACATCCGCTCGACGAGCTTGGCCTCCTCGTGAGCGTCGCCCGGGTTGAATACCTCGAATTCAACACCGCCCGCGTAATCGACGTAGTTGTGGCAATCCATGCAGTACTTGTCGATGAGGTCACGCTCCGCGGCCGGCGCCAGCGTGTCGGCGGCATGCGCCGCCCCCAAAGTCCCTACGGCGAGGAAAGTCGCACCGAGCTTTCGTGTCACTTGCATAGATCCGTTACGCAGATGGAGGCGAGCGTGCGTCCCTTGGGTGGTACCACCATCCCACGCTCGACCATGAGTCGCCGGATGAGGGCAGCCGTTTCGGGGTGCGGCACTGCCGACTGCACGCCGACGCGGACCAACCCGTCGGCGTAGTCGATCGCCTGCCAGGTGATGCCGGAGAGCGCGTGAACCGTGTCGCGACTGCCGATGTCATGTATGGAGAGATCGGCTCCGTGTTGCACGAGCAACTCGATGATATCGTTGCGGCCCTTGTGCGCCGCCCCCATGAGCGCCGTGCGCTCATCCAGGGTATCTTGCGCATTGACGTCGGCACCGAGGTCGAGCAGCAGCTTTACGGCGTCGTACGTCTGCTGAGGTGACCACTCGTACGTGACGCCCTCTACCCAGCCTATGCCGGCCGCCACCATGAGTGGCGTCACATTCCAGATGGTCGCGATCTTCGGGTCGGCCTTGTGCTCCAACAGCAATTTCATCAGCACCAGGTCGCCCGACTGCGCGGCGCGCAGGAACGGCGTCGCGCCGTCTTCGAACAACCACTGGTGAGTGAAGACCGTGCGCGTCTCCGTGCTCGAGTGCATCCTCAGGTTCGGATCAGCCCCGGCGGCCAGCAGGCGCTTGATGTACTCGAGGTGATCCATATCCGGCTTGCGCGTCGGATAGTCGCCACCTTCGATGTTGCGATTGTCGGTGGCGAGATAGAGGGGACTCCAACCCCCCTCGTTCTGGATATTGGGGTTGGCGCCATGATCCAGCAGATAGAGACCGAGCTTGTAGTAACGGTTCTGGGTCGCCGTCAGCAGCGCCGTCCAGCCGAACTCGCTCGTCTCGTTGACGTCCGCCTTGGCGTCCAACAGCACCTTGACCGTCTCGAGGTCACCCTGGCGGGTCGCGAAGATCAGCGGCGTGAGACCACCCCACTGCTTGTTCAGCTTGTGCGCGTTCTCATCATCACCGGGATGCTCCGCCAGGATCCTCGTCGCGGCTGCGCGCTGCTCCTCCAGTTTCTTGCGTTTCTCGGGAGTGTCCGCATCGACCGTGATGCCTGCGAGGCCGTAACCGTGAACAAACTCATTGATGCGGTCACGGCTCGACGGCGCCAGGTAGGGCGAGCGTCCGGGCTTGGTCGTGGCGGAGCGCGCGCTGACATCAGCGCCCTTGGAAATCAGAAAGCGGACGGCATCGACATTGGAGTTGGCCGCTGCCCACATGAGAGCAGTGGTGCCGCGTAGTTGTTCCTTGGCGTCGACCGCCACGCCTTTATCTACGAGGAGCCTCATTACCGGCACACTCCCTGTCCGTGCCGCCATCATCAGGGGAGTTTCCCCATGACTGAGCGCCGCGTTGGGATCGGCCCCGGCCTTCAGCAGCAGGCGCACGAGCTCATCCGAACCCGACTGGCACGCGAGGATCAACGGAGTCATCCCAGTCGTGGTCTGCAAGTTGGGATTCGCGTGCGCCTTGAGAAGGATCGCAGCGGTATGGGAATCGCCGTGATAGGCGGCCCAATGCAACGCCGTGCTGCCGTCCGGCTGAGCGGCATTCACGTCCGCCTTGCTGGCTAGCAGGTGTCCCAGCTGGCCGTTGTCCTGATTCATAACGGCGTCAGCCACATCGCTCGCCGCCACGGCGACGCGGCAGAGCGCACAGGCCAGAACGAGGAGCGTCAGCTTCGCCTTGCGGCGACCCTTGCTTGCGGTAATCCTGTCGATCGCTGTCCCCCTGGGCCGCCACCAGGCAACCCACTTACATCGATCATCGCCCGGATCATCGTAGCTTCGTGGGGCGGGGGGTTAAAGGCAGACCTCACCTTCGGTCCGACAGGTGAATCCGCAAGCCTGTCGAGGCCTCTTACGCCTCCTCCATGCCGTGACGACGCTTGGTCTGTGCCACGGATGGGGAGGCCAGGTAAGTGAGCAGGGCGCCGGCCGCTTCGGGCTGGGCACAACCGCTGGATATGCCACCCGAAAAGACCGTTATGGTCTGAATCTCGGGTGGCAGAGGGCCGATGACCTCGATCCCCGGCAATGACATGAGCTCACTCAACTGCTGGAATCCCAGCTCCACCTGGCCGCTCGCGACCAGCGAGCCCACGGGAACGCCTGGCGGCGGCACCACGATCCGCTCACGGATCTCGGTCAGAATGCTCCAGCGCTCGAACAGCTTCTCCAGGTAAACACCACTCGGGCCCGTGGAGTAACTCAGGGTCCGGGCAGCCAACACGGCACGCCTCACGGCCGCCTCGGAGGCGACATCGGGATGCTTCGCCCCGGCTCGTACAGCGATTGAAACTCCCGACTTCACGAGATCGACGCGACTGTCGGGCAGCAAGCTGCCCGCCGCGATGAGACTATCGATCGCCGTACTTGACAGAATGACGACGTCCACCGCCTCACCGGCCCGGACGCGCTTGGCCACGTCCACACCGCCGCCGGCCTCGCTCTCCACGGGCCCACCCGGATATCGGGAGATCAGCTCGCTCAGCAGCTCACGGGTCGCCATGGAAGAAAGCAGTTTCAGCGCGGTGGGGGGCATGGCCTCGTAACTCGGCGGTGGTGCGGGGCGGCGAGCTTAGCATGGCACCGCAAGGCGGCTCGTTCCCAGCGTCGCGCCATTTCGACATGCTGCGCATCGCCAACTCGCGGTACGCTGCGCAAAGTCCGCGACCCGCCAGTCGCCGGACGAGGCCACGATCAAGCAAGGGAGAGCCGCTTGAGCGACAAACATCCAACGCGAGGCCGCACCGTGCTGGCGGTGGCTGCCCTGGGACTGGCGAGCTGCCTGGGAGCCATGACCGCGATGGCGGCCGAGCCCGATGACGAGCCCGCCGTGCCGTTGAAGTATTCGCTCACGCCATTCGTGGGCTACCGCTTCGGCGGCAGGTTTTCGGTCGCCGATACGAGCTCTCGCGCGAGCGCGGCGGATCACGTTTCCTACGGTGTCGCACTCGACGTGGCTACGGACGAGCAGACGCAGTACGAGTTGTTCTACAGCCGCCAGTCAACGCGCCTGGGGGGACCGGCACCCACGGACACGGCCATCGAGTACCTGCATCTTGGTGGAACCGTCCTCGTAGGAAACTCGCCGCGATTCCAGCCCTACATCATCGGCACCCTGGGGGCGACACGCTTCTCGCCGGACTCGCCGCTCGGGCGCGACCGGATCTACTTCTCGGTCTCCCTCGGCGGTGGCCTGCGGATCCCGTTCACCGACCACCTCGCGCTGCGGCTGGAGGCGCGCGGTTTCGCAACATTCTTCAACACGAACGGCACCGTGTTCTGCCGCTCAGACCAGGCCGGCGGCGTCTGTCAGATACACGGCAACGGCTCGACGTTTTTCCAAGGCGATGCCCTGGCCGGCCTGGCCTACACCTTCTGACGCGAGCTAATCGATCCGCGTCTCGCCGGACCAGATGCCGTAGCAGTCCAGGTGGAACCGCAGCGGCTTGATCCCGAGGCCGGTCGGCAATTCGACCTCGCATTCAACTTCGGTGAACTCGATTGTGCGGCTGCACGCCGAGCACAGGCGGCCGCTGCCCGGCCCGACCCAGGTCGTGACCGAATCGGCAGGGGCATCCTGCAGTGCCTCGAAGCTCTCGCGTGCAACGCCTCGCCAGCTCGCCATTGGTCTTATGTGAGACCATCCGGCGTAAATATTCAAGTGTCTGTCATTGAAGACAACTTCACGGTGCGTGCTTTTCAACATGGAGTTGTTTCGCGATCAGGGCACCGGACGAGTCGAAGGTTCCCGCCACTCTGACCGCCAGGTTGGGTTCCAGGGTGTTGCCATGCAACACGAGGCGCGTCGCCGAGTTGGTCACGATGAGCTGAGCACCGATGTAGAACGAGGCCTGGGACTGGAGACTGGTAATCAAACCCTCGACCTGTCCGTGCACTCCCGCCGCGGCGCCGACACCGCTCGAGACCTGGACAGTGGCGGCGTGCAGCGTCCCGGCGTTGGGATATTCACTGGCCGTCACGGTCGCCACACTGGCGTTCGCGAGGGTACCGGTCACGGCCGCCTGGCCGTAGTCGATGGCGAGACTGTTGATCTGGAAGGTTTGCGCACCGCTATCGAGCGCTTGCACCGCACCCTGAACCTGAAGTGGCGCTCCCGCGGACTGCAAGTCGACCCGCGACGCCAGGAGCTGCCCCGACGCGGTCGCGAATGCGCTGACCTCCACGTCTGTGCCAACACGCAGTGCCGCGATACCCGCCGGCTGAATGCCCTCGCCAAACAAAGTTTCGCCGTCGATCGAGACAGTCTGGCCCAGCACCGTGAACGTGCCCGCGGCAGCATCCACCTGGGTGATCGGACCTGCCACGGTGCCGGTGAACGTCACACTGCTGGCGTCGGCTTTGCCCGTCCCATCCAGCGCCCCCTCCACGGTCACGATCTGCCCTACCTGCAGTTGTGACGGCTGGGCGGAGTGCCCGTCAACTTTGATGCTCGCCTTGGAAAGGCCGTAGGCCACCCCGTTCACGGAAATGGTATCGCCGGACGATGTGATGCGGCCAACGGAGGCCAGGAGAGCCATGCGGCCCGTGCCCTGTATGCCGGCGGAACTGAAGTCCGAGCCCGCGAGGAAGACCACGGCGGAGCTCGCGACGAGCAGGCACGAGGGGCGATACAGTTGAGTCAGATGTCGTAGGCTCATGGTGGTCTCTCTCGTTCGAAAATCAGTCCTGTATGTGGTACACGCCCACGCCCATTCGCGTGAGTGCCGCATCGGGCTCATCGGTCGCGACAACCTGGTGCGCCGTGAGCCACGCATCGATTTTTTCCAGGAAGGCTTGCCCCTCCTGTTCGACAAAGGCACGGAATTCCTTCATGGATGCGACCGGGACGCGATCGCTGACCGCCGCGCGCTCGAACCGCGGAGGCTCCCTTGCGGGGTTGCGAGTCAGGTTGTGTGCCGAGGTCGTGCCGATGTCGGCAAGGCCGGTTGCCCACAAACGCACCATCTGTACGTTCATGTTGTGCGGGATATAGTCACGCAGGAGTACTTTCAGCCGGCCATCGGCCTGGCGTTTGACACAACCGGCGGCGATCAACTCCTTGAGCAGCGTCGTGGGTTGTACATCAGCCCCGCCGCAGCGCTTCACCAGGCCGGCGAAGGACGCCTCCTCACCGTCCATGGGCAGAGCCCGGGGCTTGCCCTTCTTGTCGATGAATTCGGGATCGTGATGCCAGGCACTCAACAGCAGGGATGCCTTGGTGACGTAACCGCTCGGAGTCGGCTCGGCGGATGCCAACCTGACGCGTTGTTTACGTACGTCGCGTCGCGTCAATCCCGTCAGCACGGCCGTCCGCGATACGTTGGTAGGCCTGCCGCGTTTGCCGAACCGCTCGGTCGCTACCTCCACGTAGACGGACTTCGCCAGCTCGGCAAATTCCTTCCAGGGGACGCCACAGCGCAGCAGGACATGAATCGCCGGCCGGAGCCACTGACGCGCGGCCGCAAGGGCCTGGCTGGGGGTGACGGATTCCATATGTGGGACCGAGTATTACACAGATGGCTGATACGCCCGACCAGGACTCGAGCGCGGCGCCCACGGAGACGCTCCATGTTCCGTCCCCATTCCGCATATGAGACCAGATGACCCACGTGCGGTAAAACTGTCGTCGGCCGGCGCCAGGGGGTCCGTGGGCAACTTATTACATAATCATGGCGACCTGACAGACCGGCCGCCGCGGCGCCTGGCGCCGAGGTGAGCCCGCATCAACTCCTCGGCCTGGGCGCGAATGGACCCGGGATGCATCTCGTGGGCTTCGGCGCCCTCCCACAAGGAGGTCAGTACTTCCTGGAAGATCGCGAGCTTCCTGTCGTCGACCTTGGCCAACAACTCGCTTTCGATCTGTCCGGCAATGCGCAGCGCACTGGCGAGCAGCTTCTTTCCGGACGGGGTGAGCCGATTGTGCAGAACCCGCCGGTGCGCCGGACTCGGCTCGCGCTCGAGAATACCCCGGCGCTCGAGGGGCGCGATCAACGTGATGAGAGTCTGCGGCCGCACGCCAATCTCGCGCGCGAGCGCGGCCGCGGAGAAGTCGGTGCGGTCGCGCATGCGAAACAACACGAGGAACTGGGCCGGCGTCAGGTCGAACTCGGCGAGGGCGACCTCCATGCAGCCGCGTACCGCGAGCTCCGCGCGCTTCAACAGGTATATGGTACCGACTGGCCGCTTGAACATACCTCTCCCCGGGATGCCAGAATTCGAGTACCTTATATACCATACTCGAATAGTGTGCGACGCGTTGCGCGGGAGTCCAACTTGGCCAGGAACAACACGATCACGCTCTACGATCTGCAGCTCGCCTCCGGCTGCACCATCAGCCCGTTCGTCTGGGCTACGAAATACGCACTGAAGCACAAGGGGTTCGACATCGAGCTGGTGCCGGGCGGTTTCACCGGCATCCTGGAACGCACGGGTGGCCGCTCCGAGCGGCTCCCGGTGATCGTGGATGACGATCAGTGGGTCCTCGACAGCTGGCTCATCGCCGAGCACCTCGAGGCGAAGTACCCCGACCGCCCCGCCCTGTTCGACGGGCACAGCATGAAAGCGCTGACCCGGTTCCTCGAAGGTTGGTTGTGGACCACGGCGATCCGCCCGTGGTTCAGCTGTTACATCAAGGACTATCGCGACCTCTCACTGCCGCAGGATCACGAATACGTGACCCACAGCCGCGAGAACATGCTCGGGCGCAAACTCGAGGAGGTCGTGATCGGCCGTGAGGATCGCCTGCCGCTCGTCCCGCCAACTCTCGAGCCTCTTCGCCAGCTCCTCCGGGACAGCAAGTGGCTCGGCGGCGAGACACCCAACTACGCCGACTACCGCGCGCTCTCGGTATTCCTTTGGACGGCCTCTGTTGCGACCATTCCGCCGCTCACCGCCGACGATCCGCTGCGGGACTGGCTCGACCGCGGTTTCGATCTACACGGTGGACTCGGACGCCATCCGGGCATGCACACCTTGTTTGGTCTGCAGCTCCGCCCGGGAGATCCTGAGCCGTTCGTCAAGGGAGCCCCGCAAGGCGGCCTTGCGAGCCGCAACACCGGCCCGGCCTCGACCCGCGCCGAGACCGAAAGAATCACGCGCCCGACGTAAACCCCGCGTCGCGCGGCGCGTGCGGCGCTACCACGTATATAGCGCGCGCGAAAACGACGTCCGAACTGCCCGCGCTGCAATTGCGTGCAGACACTTAGCGATTGAGCTGTTTGATACAGCCAAAACAGGCTGTTTCTCATCGAAACAACCAGTGGCTTCAACTCGCAATCCGCCTACAATGTCACTCCCGCACTTGTTGTTGGAAGAGGCCATGGCGAGATATGCAAACAGCGTTGGCTCGGAAGCCTGTCGAACCGGAGGCGTCAGACATGTCGCCCAATGAGAACGTGGAGTTGACGGTACAAGTTGCCGAATTGCGCTCCGATGTCCGTCATCTGCAAGCCGACACGGACCGGAGGTTTGAAGCCGTCGATAAGCGATTCGACGCCGTCGATAAGCGATTCGATGCCGTCGACAAACGCTTCGAGGCTGTCGACAAGCGGTTCGACGGCGTCGACAAGAAAATCGACGACCTGCGCGAAAAATTCGAAGATCTGCGCGATCAGTTCTTCGAGTTCAAGGAGTCTCTGAATGCCGCGAAACTATGGGCCATCGGGATGTACATCGGACTCGCCACCGGGCTGCTGTACGTCATAGCGAAAGTCGCCAGGTGGCTTTGAGTCCGGAGCGCGCCCGAACAGAATTCCCGTCTCCACCTCCACCGGGCGCCCATCGCTCGTATAGGGCTTGAACCGCCACTGCCCCAGGGCCTCCGTGATGCCCTTCGCCTCGGAAGGGAAAGCACTCAGGAAATGAATGTGCTCGACCTTGCCCGCCTCGTCGATGACGACACGCACGGGAATCGGATGGAATCGATGCTCATAGAGCACAGGCTCGACTCTCGCGATCACGTTCGAGTCATTCGCGTAGTCGCCAACGCATAAGGGTGCCGTCCGCGGGTTGAATGTAACGTTGTTGAAGTCGTGCACGAGGTTCTTGATCACAGCCGTATCGCGGCTGGTGAAGATGAACTGCACGAGATGACAGCGGATTTCGGTAGTCAGAATGTACCAATGCAGACCTGTCGCGGGAGCACCATAACCGAACCGGACGAATGAGCGGTTGTGTATGGAGATCCGCTCGTAGGGCTGCTCCACCCGATAGTCGGCGCGCAAATGATCTCTGCTGTCGATGGGCGCGAAAAAAAGATCGTGCGCCACGATCAAAACACTCCCCGGCAGACTTCCGTCACGGGTCGCGGGGGGAAGAATTTGCGCGAGAACGTAATAGCCGCTGTCCGAAGGAGGCGGTCCGTCGTAACTCCGCGCCCAATGGGCCGGTAGCGGATAGGAGAGACCAAAGTACTCGTTCACATAGGCCTGGCTCCCGACGGTCCCTGCTTCGGGCACCGGCGTGACGGAGTCGCTCGCGCTCGACCAGGCACCCTTGATGAGGAGAGTCTCAGGGGGAATGGCACCAACATCGCCACTGCCCTGGGCAACAGCCTGCGACATCACCGTCACCCCTGCGACCACGATGAGTCGCAGCCAGCGCAGGGGTGAGGGATACACAGGGATCTCCGCTCTCATCTACAAGGAGCGCAGGAAATTCAGTACGTCCTGCCGGGTCGCGGGCGTCAGCAGCTGGAAGTTGGTCACGACCTGGTTGGCCTCGGAGCCCTGGCTCGCGTGCGCCTGGATGGCGGTCAACAGGTTGTTGGTGCGACCGTCGTGCAGGAAGAAAATACGCTGTCCCAGCCCCCACAGCGGCGCCGTGCGGAACTGGTCTCCCCCGGCGGTGCCCTGGGGAACATTGTCGGCGAGCCCCGTTCCCATGTGATGAATCTCCAGGTCCGAAAACGCACTCACCGCGGCACCGCCGAGCGAGGGTGTCACCTTCGATGCCTGGGTGAAGTTGATCGTGGGGGTATGACAGGTCCCGCAGCCGATATTGACGAAGGCATTGCGGCCGTTGGTGATCGAGTTCCCGCCGCCCGGGGTGGTCGTTGACGGCACCGGCGCGGCCAGCAACCGCATGAAGGTCGAGAACTGCACCGTGTCGCTGGGTATCCCGGCGCCCGCGGCCCCGAAATTCGTGACGTCCTCGGGATAACCGTTGCCCCCCAGGTTCAGGCAGGCGGATGGCAGCCCGGCGCCCGACTCCTCACCCGGCAACGGCCGGTCCTGTCCGAACAGCTCGTTGGAGATGCCCATCTCGACGTTGTAGGCCTCTCCGGCGAACAGCTGCAGCGACTTGTTCTGCGCCTTCCAGCCGAAGCGCGCGATGGTGCCGTCGTTGCCGTTGAAGTTGAACGTACCGCTGATCCCGAATGGATTGCCGGTCGCGGTGGTCTTGACCGCGATCAGGGTCGAGTCGTCGAGGTTCTCGAGCAGGCCCGCGCCAAAGACCGGAGTTTGAATGCGGAAGATGATGTTGTTCGTAGCCTGCGCATGCGCGAACGGTGGCTGCTGCAAGTTGCAGCCGACCGCCCCGGCCAGCCCGGACACCGTGTAGAGCGTCTCGACGCCGCCGTTCGGGGCGTTGGTGTTCACCGTGCCGTTGCTGTTGAAAAAGAACGGGAAGCGGGCTTCGCGCACCGGACCGTTGGCCGTGATGAACGTGGGGATCGAATTCGTGGTGCCGCTGACGATGCCCGTGGCAATCGCGGTGAATTGCGGATTGTTGGCCGGACTGGTGCCGCCGATGGTCGGCTGCGAGTGACAGCTGGAGCAGGAATTGAGATTGAAACGCGGTCCCAGGCCGTTGTCCGCCACCGCGTCGACCTCCTGGAAGCGATCGAGGCCGTCGGCGAAGAACGCGGCCGAGCCCGACGGATTGTTGACGGCAACGGAGGCCACCGGGAGCGGATTCGTCGGGGTCGCGCCCGCCTGGCCATTGATGGGACCGGGACGTACGCCCGGATCGGTTTGCGCAAACAGCGGCGCGGCGAGCGCGATCGCCAGCAACCCTGTGGGTACGAGCACCCTGGACCTGAGCATCATGAGTGGCCTCCGTGTTCCGCTATTTTGCTGGTAGCGGTAACAGGGACTCTACGTGCAGGTTGCGCGCGGTGTCTGCATCTGTTTGGAACTAGTACCTTGTGATTGGTACCTGTGCCGCGCGGAGAACTGGTCCTCCGCCGTCACCTCGTTGTCACAAATACGCCGTGACTTTCAACACACCCGCGAGGGGCTCGAGGGGATGGACCTGGAATCCCGTAACCCCGTCCGCCGGCTCCCCGGGCAGGCGCGCGGTGTAGAAGTACGCCGCGGAGTTGGCGTGGGTGTTGAATAGATTGTAGATACTCAACTGCACTTTCAGGCGGGCGTTGATTTTGTAGCCGACATCGAGGTTGAATTCACTGTAGCCGCGGTCTTCGGGGTACTGGTCGCCATCGCTGATCGGGTAGGCCCCGAGCTTGCGCCATTGCAGCCCGCCGAACCACGAGCCCAGGTTGTCGATCAGCACACCGAAAGAGCCTATGAATTTCGGTGCATTGGCAATGTAGGATCCGTCCAGGTCGAACGCCGCGAGATCGCCGCGATAGCGTGCTCGCGAGAAAGCCAGGTCCGAGTTCAGCTCGATCCAGCGCGCCGGGCGATATTCACCCGAGAGCTCCAATCCCTGGCGCCGGCTCGGCGCACTGGCCGAATCCTGTCCCGCGTCGGCATCGTAGGTCAGCTCCGAGTTGAAATCCTGTTGGAATACCGCCAGCTGCATCGACAGCCTGGGAATGATGTTACTGCGCACGCCGAACTCGAGGCCCGTGGTCGGTGCGAGCAACGGCGTCGTGCCGGCCGAGCCCGGCACTCCTTCGAGAGGCACCGTGCCAAATACCCCACGGACATCGTCAGAGTGAAAGCCCCGCCCCGCACTGAAATAGATCTCCGTTGCCGCGAACGGCCCCAGTATCAGGCTGCCCTTGGGCTGGAACAGCATCTCGTGATCCGCCCCCTGGAATCCGGTCGTCAGACTGTGGTCGCTGGCCCGATAATATTCTTCGCGCAGCCCGACGACCGTTCTCAACCACCCGGTCCAATGGGTGGTGTCCTCGACATACGGCCCCAGGTCCAGCAAGTGGACCTGGTCCGCATTGCAGATCCCACCGGCAGCCGACACGGGAATTGCAACACCGTCCGCCTGTTCCACCGAGCAGTAGTCCAACGGCACGCGCCGCAAAGTGTGTTTCCGGTTGACGTACGCGTTGTCATAACGGAGCTGCACGCCAAGCGTCACATCATTCTGAATCGATCCGTAGGTCTGCGTGGTCGTGAAGGAGGATTGCCCACCCGCGGTGGAGCGGCTCTCGTATTGCTCTTCCTGGTCGCCGTTGATCGGATCGTCGAGATCATGCGTGAAGTTGTTCCACAGGATCATTTTGCTGTGGATGAAATAAACGCTCGTACTGGACTTCCACAGATCACCCGTCACGCCGTAGTGACCCGACAAGCTGAAGCGCTCGGAAAGGTTGCCATCGGTCGGATCCAGCGTCCCCCAACGGCTGATCAGGCCCTGCTGGATGGCGCGCAGCGGTTGATCCGTGGTCATGTTTCCTTCTCCGTGGAAATACATGGCGGTTGCACTGTAGCCGTCCGCATCGGTCCCGTGGCTGAACCGCAGGGTGCCTGCGATCTTGCGGAAGTCATCGGGATGCGTGAATGGTCCGTCGAGGTGGCCGTAGTAGATGCCACCTAGGAGCCGGTCCTGCTCGCTCAGATGAGCGGTCCCTCCCGCGAAGGCGTTGTAGATCCCCAGCGTGCCGCCGGCAAGCGCGACCTGGTTGGGGATCTCATTGGCGAGATGCAGGTGGGTCGAGGCGACCGACCCGAAGTCGCCCACCGAGGCGTAGTACGGCCCCTTGGTGTAATCCAGGCCATTCGACAGCTCGGGCATGATGAAATTGAGGTCCGAGTAGCCCTGTCCGTGGGTATTGGTAGGCCGGTTGACCGGCATGTCGTCCACGAAATTGGCGATATCGGTGCCGTGATCCAGGTTGAAACCCCGGGCGAGGTATTGGTTGGCTTTCCCCTCGCCCGAGTGCGCTGTGACGACCAGACCCGGGACGCTTTCGAGCAGTTGTCCGACCCGGTAGACCGGACGCAGATCCAGCTCCTGCTCCGTCACGGAGCCCTGGCTGGCGGTATTGGCCGTACCTAGAAGGTTGAGCCGTGAGGAGATGACGGTCACTTCCGAAAGGCTGCCCTCTTTGGCGTCAACGGAGTCGGCGACACTGGCGGCCTCCGCACCCGAATCCGCACCCCCGCTCGCGGCGCCGGCGGCGGCACTCATCCAAAGCAGCAGGGATGCCCAGGCACCGGTTCTTTTTGGTTTCATCTCGCGGGATGCTAGGGACCGCACGCGAGACAACTCAAAAAATTACGGTTAAACGCGCGTTAAAG
>DAITMW010000005.1:3487-6847 GCA_036834945.1 Steroidobacteraceae bacterium | reverse complement strand
GGGCCCGTATCGATGATGCGATGGTCGGACTTACGGGTTACGGAGTAGGACCACATCCGTCCCAGATGAACGCGGGCCCACCAGCACAAGGCGAATCCCAGCGCGGTAAGACCGACGAGCCACCAACCGACAGAGCGCGGCGCCTCCCATAGCGCTGATGCGGGTCCGATCTGGTAGGGGGCGGCGAGGAACAGGAGCACCACACCCACAGTGGTGGGAATGCGGTAAACCAGCTCGGCGCCCGATCCGGGAGTGGCCTCTGTGCGGTTGGACCACCTGGATACCAGCATCCATGAGATGAGCCACGCGCCCCACAGCCAGCGCATCGCTTGCAGGGGGTCCATGGCTAGACCGTGCCGGACCGGTTCAGCACCGGCTTCCTGAGAATCCTACGCATACCCGTGAGGATACAGCCGCGACGGAGGCCGCGATGTTCCAGTCGCCGCAGCAGGCGTAGGATCCGTCGCAGGACTCGACCAACTGGAGATGCGCATCCATGGCTACGTCAGTCAGTGTCGGCAGACATCAGTTCCTGCAGGTAGAGATCCGCCACGTCCCCGCTCTCCAATCGGTCGTGTGGCTGCGCCGGGGTTGGGACGACTTACGGCACTTCGGGGTGTCGAGCCTGGGATACGGCGCGATGATTGCCATCCTGGGCGCAGTACTCCTCATTCTCTTCAGCACCCACGCCTACCTGGTGGCGGCCGCCGTCAGCGGTTATCTGTTGGTCGGCCCGATCATGACCACAGAGCTGTGCGAGTTGTCGAGACGCCGTGAGGCACTCGAGCGAGGCAGTGCCGAGTCCGGGCAGCCGATGCCCCGCGACACGAATGCCCTGCTCCGCTTCGGCGCGATACTCGGAGGAATCGCCTTACTCTGGTTCATCGCTTCGGCGACGATGCTGCAGACGGCCCTGCATACATCGACCCCCAGTCTCGGCGTGGCACTCTGGGGCAGCTTCACGGATGCGGTGACCCGTCCGGAGCTCCTGGGCTACATCATTTCCGGTGCCATCCTGGCCGGTATCGTCTTCACGTTGTCGGTTGTTGCCGTGCCCCTCATCATCGACCGACACGCCTCCGCGACGGATGCCATGTGGATCAGTGCCAAGGTGGCCTTCGCGAACATTCCGGCGATGTTGGTCTGGGCGGCGCTCATCGTTGGTGTGACCGCGCTCGGCTTCATCACGTTGCTGCTTGGGATGATCATCGTTGCGCCCCTGCTCGGTCACGCGACGTGGCACGCTTATCGCGACCTGGTTCGATAGCCATTGCCGGCCTGTCTGGGGCCGGCCGGTCGGGGTGATACCCCTTCCGATACTCTGCAGGCGACACTCCGAGATGCCTGGAAAAGGCACGTCGGAGTGTATCGGCGTTCGCAAAACCGCAGCGGCCGGCGACTTGCTTGGGTGTCAAGCGCCCCTCTTCCATCATCGTGCGTGCCGCGGAGATCCGCGCCAGCTCGACCCAACGAGCCGGGGTCATCCCAACCTCATGTCGGAAGAGCCGCGAGAAATGACGGACGCTCATCCCAACGCGCTCGGCCAGGCGTGAGACGCTGTGATCCGCGGCAGGCTCCGCCGCAACCCAACGCTGCACCTCCTGAAGAGCCGAGCGTCCAGACGGCGCCGCGTCACCACGCCGGCTGAACTGCATCTGCCCGCCGGGCCGTCGGAAAAACATGACCAATTGAGCCGCGACCCGCATCGCCAACTCCCGGCCCAGATCCTCCTGAACGAGTGCTAAAGCGAGATCGAGTCCGGCGGTAACCCCCGCCGCGGTGCGCACTTTACCGTCGCGCACGTGGATGGCATCCATATCGACGACCAGGGAAGGAAATCGGCGTGACAACTCCTCGGCCACCGCCCAGTGAGTCGTTACCCGCTTGTTCTTCAAGAGACCTGCTTCGGCCAACACGAACGTACCTGTGCACACCGATCCGAAGCGTCGCGCCGTGCGCGCCTCGCGACGCAGCCAGTCCAGAGTTCGCCCATCGGCCTGAACTTCCATTGCGTTCGGTCGTCCTGCGACGAGAACCGTATCGAACGGCATGCGCTCTCCGCGACCGATCAGTTGATCCACGAGCACGCGAACGCCCGCCGAGCTGCGTATCTCACGCTCGGGACCCACCACAACGAGAGCGTAGACCTGGCGGCCCGCTTGATGATTCGCCTCGGCAAAAACGTCCAAGGGTCCCGATACGTCCAGGAGCTGGACGCCCGGCAGGGCCAGGATGGCGACGCGCTTCAGCAGATCCTCTCCCGTGGCCGTCTCGTACCGCAATGGCCGTTTCAGACGTATTCCGTCAGTTTAAGCCAGCGCGGAGCAGCCATAAAGTGTGTACCCAGGTTTCAACGGTCATCCCTCGGGAGTTGCACAATGAGCACCACCATCGACGGCATCGCACTACCGGACAGCGCACTGGCACGCGAGGCGACCGAGTTGGTACGGGATACTTCCACGCCGCTCCTGTTCAACCACTCCACCCGCGTCTACTACTTCGGTGCGCTCGCGGGACGACGGCGCGAGCTCTCGTTCGACCGCGAGCTGCTTTACGTCGGGGCGATGTTTCACGATCTGGGACTGCTGCCCCGCTACAGCAGCAAACACGATCGCTTCGAGGTCGACGGTGCCAACGAGGCGCGCGAGTTCCTGCGCCGCCATCGGATCAGTCCGGTGGATATCGACATCGTATGGACGGCCATCGCCCTGCATACGACACCCGGAATCCCACAATACATGCACCCGATCATCGCGTTGGTGACGGCCGGGGTCGAGATGGATGTACTCGGAATCGAGTACGACCAATTCAGTGATGCCGTGCGCGAGCAGATCGTTCGCGTCTGTCCACGAACGCCGGACTTCAAGGAAGACATCATCCAGGCCTTCTACGCCGGGATCAAACCGAAGCCCGAGACCACCTTCGGAAACGTGAAGGCCGACGTGCTCGCGGACAAGGACCCGCACTTCGTGCGCGGCAACTTCTGCGCCGTCATCCGCCAGTCGAAGTGGAAATAGAACAATGTCCCCTCATTCCCCTATGATCGATGCATGCGCACGCTGCCGCCTCTCGCCGCCCTCGCCTATCCGGCCCTGATCTGGTGTGGCCCGCAATTCGGGCCGCTATTCCTCGTCGTCGCCATGGCGGTCCCCCTGTCGGGGTTGCTCACCGCGCACCGGTTGGATCCACACCGCTATCCGCGTTCCCGGTGGATTGCGCTCTTCGTCGTCGGCGCGCCGGCGCTCTACAGCTTCCTGGGCGGCTGGCTCGATGGCCAACAGGGGATCCCTTTCTTCAAAGGTCTTCAGGCCTGGATGGCTCTGTTCATCGCGTTGAGTTGTGTTGCGTTCCTGGAGCGGC
>DAITMW010000005.1:0-3387 GCA_036834945.1 Steroidobacteraceae bacterium | reverse complement strand
GCACGGAACCGTCCGGCCGCTGGCCCGTTTACAGTCTGGAACAAAAACCGGATGCTGCACTCCAAGGGACATGAAAGATCCTTACGAGGAGTACGTGCGCTACGAGCGCCGCCGCTCCAGGATTCAGATCGCAATCGTGGTTGGAGCCGTCCTAACGCTGACCGCGATCGCTTGCGCCACGGTGTTGTGGCACATCGAGGTGGTTGCCTCCGAGACCGGACAGGGTAACTCCTACGAGTCCGTCGGCTAGGCTGGCTAGCCGCCGATCACGCCGTGAATCCACTTCCCGGCGCGATCCTTCCTGGACCGCATGGTCGAACTGAATGTCCTTCGCGGGTGCCGCGACTGAGATGACGCCCGGGTTCTGGTTACGAACCAACTTGGCAAACTTCGCATTCCCCGCGCTGCAGGCGGACACGAACAACCGCCGGCTCCTGAGGCGGCCCGCGAAGAGGGTCGCGAAATCCTCGTAGTCGATGGCATCGAGCGGACGCTTCCTACCGCGAGCCATGGTGTGCGAGGCACCCCTAGACGATTGGGTAGTGAAGGGATGGTGGGTGGTGAGGGGATCGAACCCCCGACATTCGCCGTGTAAAGGCGACGCTCTACCAGCTGAGCTAACCACCCATCCGGGGAAGGGAAATGGCCCGCAGGTGGTCAACCCACCCGCGGGCCGGAAAGGCGGCGTAGTCTAGTGAATCACCCCAGACCACGCCAGTACCGCAAAAACGCTGGCCCATTTGGGCCGTAGGCGACTTTTTGCCAATGAACCTAGTGTGCTGGGACGGTCTTCGGACGACGCCGGCGCTTGCCGTCCCCATCACCACCCCCGGCAGAGCCTTCGGCGCCGGCCGCGGCAACAGCAGCCGCGGCGGCCGCGGCAGCCGGAGCGTCGGCCGGAATGGCAGGCTGCTGGGTGAGAGCGACCGCCAGGACCTCGTCGATCCACTTCACCGGCTTGATCTCGAGATTGCCCTTGATGTTGTCGGGGATCTCGACCAGGTCCTTCTGGTTCTCATCGGGAATGAGCACCGTCTTGATGCCGCCGCGATGAGCCGCGAGCAGCTTCTCCTTCAGACCGCCGATGGGCAGCACCTCACCTCGCAAGGTGATCTCGCCCGTCATCGCCACATCTGAGCGCACCGGAATGCGAGTCAGCGCGGACACCAGGGCCGTGCACATTCCGATACCGGCGCTCGGGCCGTCCTTC
This sequence comes from Steroidobacteraceae bacterium, assembly GCA_036834945.1. GTDB lineage: Bacteria > Pseudomonadota > Gammaproteobacteria > Steroidobacterales > Steroidobacteraceae > 13-2-20CM-66-19. The sequence continues at coordinate 2,177 of DAITMW010000005.1, read as the reverse complement.
GGCGTAGCACCCTCGGGGATGTGCAAGTGAACGTCGTGCTTCTGGTAGAACTCGGGCTCGAGTCCCAACACCTGCGCACGGCTGCGGACCACGGTCATGGCCGCCTGGATGGACTCCTGCATCACCTCGCCCAGCTGGCCGGTGTGTTGCAACTTACCCTTACCCGGGACGACCGCGGCTTCGATCGTGAGCAACTCGCCACCGACTTCGGTCCACGCGAGACCCGTCACCTGGCCAATGCGATTCTGATCCTCGGCCTTGCCATAGCGGAAGCGCTTCACGCCCAGGTATTTGTCCAGATTGCGCGGCGTGACGACGATCTGCTTCTGGTCCTTCTTCTCCAGCAACAGCTGTTTGACGGCCTTGCGTCCGATCTTCGCCACCTCGCGCTCGAGGTTACGTACACCGGCCTCGCGCGTGTAGTAGCGAACGATGTCCAACAGCGCCGGATCGGAGACCTTGAGCTCGTCCTCCTTCAGGCCGTTGTTCTTCATCTGCTTCGGCACGAGGTAGCGCCGCGCGATGTTCATCTTCTCGTCTTCCGTGTAACCGGGCAGACGGATGACTTCCATACGATCCAACAGCGGAGCCGGGATGTTCAGGCTGTTGGCCGTGCAGACGAACATCACTTCCGACAGGTCGAGATCGACCTCGAGGTAGTGATCGTTGAACGTCGTGTTCTGCTCGGGATCCAGCACTTCCAGCAGCGCCGATGACGGATCGCCGCGGAAATCCATCGACATCTTGTCGACCTCGTCGAGCAGGAACAGCGGATTGTGCACGCCGGCCTTCGACATGTTCTGCACGATCTTGCCAGGCATGGAGCCGATGTAGGTGCGTCGATGGCCACGGATCTCCGCTTCATCGCGCACGCCGCCCAGAGACATGCGCACGAACTTGCGGTTCGTGGAACGCGCGATGCTCTGTCCGAGCGAGGTCTTACCGACGCCCGGCGGTCCGACGAGGCACAGGATCGGGCCGCGCAGCTTGTCGACACGCTGTTGGACGGCGAGGTACTCGACGATGCGCTCCTTCACCTTGTCCAACCCATAGTGATCCTCGTCCAACACCTTCTCGGCGCGGGCGATGTCCTTGATGATCTTCGTGCGCTTCTTCCAGGGCACCTTCACGAGCCAGTCGATGTAGTTGCGCACCACCGTCGCTTCGGCCGACATGGGCGACATCATCTTCAGCTTGTTGAGCTCGCCTGTGGCCTTCTCGCGCGCCTCTTTCGGCATGCCGGCCTTGGCGATTTTCTGCTCGAGCTCGGTAATCTCGTTACCGCCCTCGTCCATCTCGCCGAGCTCTTTCTGAATGGCCTTCATCTGCTCATTCAGGTAGTACTCGCGCTGGCTCTTCTCCATCTGCGCCTTGACGCGGCCGCGGATGCGCTTCTCGATCTGCAGCACGTCCATCTCGCCTTCGATGGCGACGAGGATGTGCTCGAGGCGCTTGCGTACGTCGAGGATCTCGAGAACCTTTTGCTTCTCGGCCAACTTCAGCGACATGTGGGCGGCCACGGTGTCCGCGAGACGGCCGGCGTGCTCGATACCGGCGAGGGCGGTGAGCACCTCGGGCGGTACCTTCTTATTGAGCTTCACGTACTGCTCGAACTGGGAGATGACGGAACGTGCGAGGACGTCCATCTCACGTTCGTCATACGCCTCGACATCCGGCAGCAGCGTCGCGTCGGAAGAGTAGTAGTCGCCGGCGTGCAGTTTCTCGATGCGCGCGCGATCGACGCCCTCGACCAGGACCTTTACGGTGCCGTCGGGAAGCTTCAAGAGCTGCAGAATGGTCGCGACAGTACCGATCCGATACAAGTCGTCGGCCTTCGGGTCATCCACGTCCGCCTGTTTCTGCGCGACGAGCATGATCCGCTTATCCGAGCGCATGGCGACATCCAGTGCCTGGATGGATTTCTCGCGCCCTACGAAGAGCGGGATGACCATGTGAGGATAAACAACCACATCCCGCAGGGGCAGCACCGGCACGTTTTCGATGCCGCTGGTGGCTGTTGAAGTGGGTGCCGGAGGTGAGGTGGGATTAGTAGGTTCGGACACGCTCAAGCCCTCGTTGACAAGTCGACATGGGACATAATCTCCACAGCGAGCGGAGATAAACTGTGTCGCAGTGCTAGTTTATCGAGAAATGAGTTGGAAACGCGGGGTTTCAAT
>DAITMW010000004.1:33028-74973 GCA_036834945.1 Steroidobacteraceae bacterium | reverse complement strand
ATCAACATCTGTCCCGCGGACCTTCCCAACATCGACCCGCAGACCAAGGCCTGCGCGAAGAAGATCATCTAGGAGAGCTGCGATGCGCGCCAAGACCCATGACGAGGCCCGGCGGTTGCGGATCGTTGCGGCAGCGATCATCACATCCTCGCTGCTCGCAGCGGCTGCCCAGGCGGCCGCCCCGGGCATCACGGGGATCGCCTTCAACCTCCAGGCCAAAGCCGCCTACATCTCCCAGCCGGACGGCGCCAGCATCTATTCCTGGGGCTACGGCTGCAGCTCCGCACCCAGCGGCTATCTGCCGGGCGTGGTCGGCGGCGCGACCTGCCCGGATATGCAGCTTCCCGGTCCCACTCTCATCGTCAACCAGGGTGCGACGGTGACGGTGACATTGACCAACAATCTGCCGGCTCAGGCTGGCAACACCTCGATGTTGTTTCCCGGCTTCGATGTCGCCACCGCGGGCGGTGTCGATGGCCTGCTGACCAAGGAAGCCCAGCCTGGCGGAGGCACGGTCACCTATACGTTCACGGCCAACACTCCCGGCACGCATGCGTATTACAGCGGCACGCAGTCCGACCTGCAGGTCGAGATGGGCCTGTATGGTGCGGTCATCGTCGTGCCGACCCTGTCCCCCGCAGTGGTGACCGCGTGTAACGGTGGCAGCAACCACAGTAACGACCAGGCGCGAGCGCACGATTTCGGTCAAGGCGTGGAGCAGGACTTCCGGCTCGCCAAGGCCGCCTACGACCACAGTGCAACCTGTTACGACCGGGAGTACCTGTTCCAGCTCTCCGAAATCGACCCGCGGATCCACACGGCCGCGGAGGCGATCGTAACCTGCACGCCCGCCACGAACGGGGGGGGCGCCTGTCCCGCCAATATGAACTCGGTAGCCACCGAGGAGTACCACCCCATCTATTTCCTCGTGAACGGCCGCTCGATGCCGGATGACATGGATCCGAACTATTCGGTCCAGTACCCACATCAACCGTACAACGGCAACCCCCACATGCATCCGGGCGAGGTGACCCTGCTGCGCATCATCGGGCAGGGGCGTTGGCAGCATCCCCTGCACGAGCATGGCAACCACGTGCGGCTACTCGCCCGCGACGGCAATCTGCTGGTCGCGCCGAACGTGTTGCAGGGCGAATCAGAGCCGCGTCTCGCCGGCCCCCTGTTGTTCACGACCACAACGACACCCGGCCAGGCGATGGATGGCATTTTTTACTGGACGGGCAAGGGTCTCAACTGGGACGTGTTCGGTCACGGCTACGTCGGTGACACGAGCGTCTGCATCCCGGACGCCAACGGCTACTACACGCAGGACCCGACGGCCCAGAACTACTACGAGTGGTGCGGTGATCACAATAAGCCGCTCGAGGCGCACCCGTTCGGCAACGTGGGCAACGGCGGCCCGATGACGCTGCCCGATCCCAACATCCTGGCGAACGGCGCCTGGTACGGCGGCAGTCCCTACCTGGGTGGCGAAGCCACGGCACGTGCCATAGGTTCCACGCCGATCCCCCCGTCCGGGACCATCGCCAATGATCCTGGCGGTGAGGCCGGCTTTGCTTTCATGTGGCACTCGCACAATGAGCGCGAGATCACGACCAACAACATCTTTCCCGGCGGCATGATGATGATGATGCTCGTCGACCCCCGTGCCTATTTGATAGACGAATCGAAATAGGGGCAGGAGAAGAACAATGCGATCGAATCCTTTCACGGCGGCCCTGTGTAAACCCGCACTCGCTGCCGCGGTACTTCTGATCGGAAGCAGGGCAGCTGTCGCGCAGACCAATGCAACGGTCTCACTCACCGCTGCGCCGACCAGCGCAGCGCTCGCCGATGGGCAAGTCCCCATGTGGGGCTACAGCTGTGGCAGCGGTGCCAATGCACCAACCGGCGGTGCTTCCTGCGCCGGGTTGAATCCAAACGCGGGTGCTGGCTGGTCCCCCGTCATCATTACCGTCCCATACAGCACGGCCGGCACGAGCCTGACGATCAGCCTGACCAACAGGCTGACATTCGCCACGGGCGGTACGCCGGCCAGTAACTCATTGCCGACTTCCCTGGTGATCGTCGGCCAGCTGGGCGGCGGCCTGGGTGCCGCGCCCACCACGACTCCCAGTCCGGCGCACGACCCGAAGGGCGTCACCTGGCCGGCCTCCGGTGCGCCGACGGCGTCGAGCTGCGCACCCAATCCCGCACCGGGCAATGATCCGGCGAGCACGGGCACATTCTGTCCACCGGGACAGCCCGCCCGTGTGCAGTCTTTCGCAACCGAAGTCGCGGCCGGTGCAACCACCGTACTCCCAGCCTGGAACAACCTGAAACCCGGTACCTACCTGATCGAATCCGGTACGCATCCATCGATCCAGGGACCGATGGGCTTATACGGTGTACTCGTGGTCACATCGCCGGGTCAGGCCTACACGGGTGTGACTTACGATGCCGACGCCACCTTGCTGTTCAGCGAGATCGATCCGGTACAGAACCGGGCTGTTGCGACGGCTGTTGCGACGGCGGGCTTTGCTCCAACCAATGTCTGGAGCGGGCTGGCGGGTAAATGCGGTGATCCGGCCGCACCGGTTGGTGTGCTCAACACGTGTTATCCGCCTACTGTCAACTACGATCCACGCTACTATCTCATCAACGGCGTCTCCTTCGACCGCAGCAACCCGGCCGCTTCGTCCATCTCCCTGCTGACGCCCGCGGGTGCGGGTGTCAATGTGGCGGCCGGGAGCGGGCAGGTGCTGCTGCGCCTGGTGAACGCGGGCTTGCGCATGCACGTTCCGGCGGTCGTCGGTCGCAACCTCACGCTCTATGCGGAGGATGGCAACCTGCTGCCCGGGGTGCCCCGGGTCCAGAGTGATGTATTCATGGCGGCCGGCAAGACGTACGACGTCGGTATCAAACCGGCAACCAACAACGGCAATTACAACGCGGCAACCTACGCTGTCTACGATCGCCAGCTGAGTCTCTCGACAAACAATCAGCGTGACGGCGGAATGTTGGCGTATCTGAACGTCGCCGGCGCCGCAACGGGGGCGGGTACGGCAGCGGCCGCTGCGTCCGTCACGGTGAATCCGGACGGCTACTTTCTCGTTGCCGGTAATGTCCTCACTATTTCCGATCCTGCCAAGGGACTGATCGCGAACGACGTCGGTGTGTATGGCGTCACCGTGCTCGCAGCGCCGACGGGGACAGGCAGCACGCTGACGCTCAATGCTGACGGCACCTTCACTTATACGCCGGGAGCGGGCGTTACTTCAGACTCTTTCACCTATTGCGCGAATGGCACCGTCACAGGCGCGGCCTGCTCGTCCGACAAGAGTGCGACCGTCACCCTTGCGGCCTGCACGGGTAGTTGCAAGGGTGCCGCACCGACTGCGAATGTCGATAGTTATACCAGCAGCGTTGCCACCCACCTGCAAATCGGCTCCCCGGGTATCCTGCAGAACGACAACGACCCCAGTGGTCTGTCTCTGAGCGTCGATACCGGCAGCATCGTGTCGGCCGGTGGTTTGCAGGTCACGGTCCATGCCGACGGCTCGTTCGCGGCCGACGTCCCGGGGCCCGGAAGCTATTCGTTCACGTACCAGGACAAGAATTCGCAAGGCACGGTTTCCAACACGACCACCGTGACGCTGACGTTCCAGCCCGCCAGCAATCTCGGCGTCAAGATCCTCGACGCCAGGAACAAACTCGAGATCAGCGACTACCGCTGGATCATCGAGGAGGACCGTACCTTCTGGGTGGACCCGGCCTGTCAGGCCAACTCCACCGACCCCGCCGTGCGGCCCGCGACCTGCCCGCCGCTGCCGGTGCAGAGCTTCGGCTACAACTTTCACACGGCAGCAATGACCGTGGTGGCCGCTGGTTGCACCGGACCGGTCTCCTGCGAGCAGGGCCAGAGCATCAATGGAGGCACGCCGGTGGCCTGCGACGTCGGCGATGGCCAGTGCCGCGCCGACGCGGATCAGAAGGTCGCGGTGACACCCGACAAGGTGCATCTCGATCCCGGCAAGCGTTACTACATCTCGGTCATGCCCGCCGACGGTGTCAATCCGACCTTGAGCGGCGCGGGGGGCTCGGTCGACGGCGTCCACAAGTTCGATATCGCCGCGGTCTGCGGTCCATACGATCCCAGCAGCGTTCACTGGATTCCGGGCGGCCCGCCGGGTGGTTACGGCGACGGTGTCTTCGGTTGCGGCCACATGATGGGAGGTGCGCAGATTGCGCCGGCCCAGGTCGCCGCCGGCGCGGCAGCCAACATCAACATCCTCGTCCAGGAGCTCCCGGCGCCCACCGCGAAGATGACGGCCTTCGTGTACGAGGACGACTGGCCGCTCAATGGTGAGAATGATGCCGGCGGTGGCGTCGATGTCCTGGCGCCCCAGGAACCCGGCCTGGGTGGGTTCGAGGTGAAGGTGTGGGACCTCGCCGGCGGTCTGGGCGACCCCACCGGCCAGATCACCTACGACATGTTCAACCAGCCGGTCTCGAACTCCCTGGCGGGCAAGATCGATCCCAACACCGGGCTCGACGCGTGTCCGATCACCCAGCGCCCGGATGGCCTGGTGGGCATGGTACCCACCTGTCCGACCTACGAGTCCGACGGCAAGACCCTCTCGCCGCTGGCCGGCCAGGTCGTGATCGACAACATGTATCCCGGGTTGTACGAAATCCAGGCGTACCCGGCGGCCGACCGCATCGGGCGCGGCGAGGAGTGGGTACAGACCAACACGCTCGACGGCAGCAAGCCGCACGAGATATTCGTCAAGAACGAGGAGCCTGCCTACTTCCAGGAGTTCGGTCCCGGCAACTTCCACGTCATGATCGGGTTTGCCAATCCGAAGATCATCAACGACCGGCGCCACAACGCCCGCGGTACCGGCATGTGCGATCCGCTGCCCAACGGGGGCGGGCTCACCTGTACCGCGAGCCTGACCGGGCGCGTCACCAACGCGCACATGAGTCGCACACCGGATCAGCGCATCTACAGCAGCGCCACCTACGACAACTACGCATTCACCCAGTGTTATGTGGGCCTGGGCACGCAGGACATGGCCGACTTCGCCTTTGCGAAGTGCAATGCCGATGGCACGTTCACGATCGACAACATCCCGACCGGGGATTTCAAGATCAGCGTGTTCGACCAGTGGAACGACATCATGCTGGACGGCCTGATGCTGCCGGTCAAGGTGGCCGCCGGAGCGAACACGGTCGAGTTCCCGGTCACCCAATGGCGTACGAATCTCTATACGCGCACCTTCATCGACGCGAACGGCGATGGCGTCTCGCAGGGGGATACGGAACCGGGGTTGCCGTTCGTCGCGACCAACATCCGCTACCGCGATGGCAGCTTCGGCTTCTTCAATAACACGGACCGGGACGGCTACGCGGGCTTCAACGAAGTCTTCCCGTTCATGAACTGGCTGGTGGTCGAGGCCGATACGACGCGCTACAAGGTGACCGGCGTTCATACCGTGAACGACATGGGCGGCAAGGTCGATGGGCAGGGCGGTGGGCAGTCGAGCATTGCGAACAACATTGCCAACACGATGGAGGTCAACTCCCTGCCGCTGAACCTGCGGGTGCCCGGAGCCGTCTATTGCGAGACAGCCGATTGCGATACGCACTCCATTGCCCAGGGTCCGTATTACACCCACAACCGCGCCGATTCCGGGCCCACCACGGGACTCTCGAGCGGACGCATCGATCCGCCCGGTACGACCACCGAGGCGTGGCAAGGCCTGCTCGGCCAGGACGACTGGATGGAGTTTGCCGTCAAGCCGTTCGTGCCCGGGGAGAACGGCGGCATCAAAGGCCACGTCATCTACGCCTCGACGCGGCCGTTCGACGACCCCTCGCTGCTGCTGCAACTACAGTGGGAGCCGGGAGTCGCGCACGTAAAGATCAATCTCTACCAACAGGGCACGGCCCCGGACGGCACCGCGAGTCTGAAGCTCGTCGACAGCACGACGACCAGCAGCTGGGACGACTTCGCACAGGGCTTCAGGTCCGACGGCGTGCCCAACATGAACTGTCCGGGTCAGGACCCCTCGAGCCCCTTCTTCCAGACATTGAAGGGCAGTACGCAGTACCTGGATCCCAGCAATCCCAAGAGGGCGCTGCCGAACGATTCCCAGTTCAAGTGCTACGACGGCTGGTCGATGCTGAACCAGGTTCAGCCAGCCCCATACGACGGCATGTACAAGTTCCCGAGCGTCACCGCGGTCGATCCGGTCTCGGGCCGTCCGACGGGCACCAACTGCTCCGTGTGCATCGCGAATCCGGACGACGGCAACCCAATGCTGCCGGCTGGCAAGTACGTGGTCGAGGTCATCGTGCCGGCCGGTTACGAGCTGGTGAAGGAAGAGGACAAGAACATCCTCCTGGGCGACACCTACATCGCGCCGGTGACCCAGCAGTTCGCGGGTTTCGGCAATGTGTACATCATGCCGGACCAGGCCGCGGTGAATGCGAGCTACAACAAGAACAGCACGCAGGGCCTCAATCCGACCTCCGATCTCGGGTCCGTCACCTTCCCGCGCCATGAGGGCGACACGGGGGTGATCGAGACCTTCTGGCCCTGCGTCGGCGCCGAGCGCATCGTACCCGACTACAACAGCCTCTATCCGACAGCGGGCCAGAACGCCCCGTTCGCGGGAGCGACGCGCCGCCTGTGCGATCGCAAGGCCGTAACCCTCACGGACCAGTCGTCGTCGGTCGCGAAATTCTACGTGTTCACCCCGACGCACATCGCCGGCCACTTCACCGGCATGATCACGAACGATTTCGCCTCCGAGTTCGATCCGTTCTCGCCGCAGTTCGGCGAAAAATTCGCCCCGCCCAACCTCCCGGTCTCGCTGCGCGACTACACCGGTAACGAGATGGGTCGCGTGTATGCCGACCAGTGGGGCATATTCAATGGCCTGAACTACTCGACCTGGGCGGTCAATCCACCGAATCCGACCGGTTATATTCCACAGATGATGATCGCCTGTATGAACGATCCGGGCCCGATAGCGGATCCGAGCGGCGCCATCGACGCCGCCACCGGCAAGGTCCGGATGATCACCGACCCGGAATACAACCCGGCGTACAGCGACTTCTGCTACGAGCAGCCGTTCATGCCGGGGTTCACGACCTATATGGACACGCCGGTCGTGCCCACCCAGGCGTTCGCCGACGGCTACAACCTGCCGGATAGCGAGTACCCCGATGCGACGCCGGCTATCAACAGCGTCGTGAATACTTCCTCGCACGGCCCCTGGGTGCCGGCGCTTGGGCCGGTAACCAGTCTCACACTGGGCAGCGGTGGCACTGGTTTCACAGGCGTCCCCACGGTTGCCTTCAATGCGACGGATTCCAACGGGAGCGGCGCTACCGCGACGGCCCGGATGGGTGTAAGCAGTGCCACTTTGACGAGCGATGGCCGAGGTTCCTTTACCGGGAATCAAACACCGGCAGTAACCTTTGCCACGCCGTCCTGCACGCCGCTCAATACTCCAGTATGCGCGCGTGCCACCGGCACGGCGGTCATGAGCGGGAATACTGCTGCGACGCGCCGCGTCAACAGGATCAACATCACGAGCGCAGGCGCCGGCTACACGAGCGTCCCCACCGTCACTTTCAGCACTGGCAATGCAGCCGCGACGGCGAATTTGGGTATTGTGGCCTTGACGCTGACAAACGGCGGTAGCGGTTATGACGCCCCACCGACCGTCGCATTCAATGGGGCCGGTGGTACCGGGGCGTCCGCGACCGCTGCGGTGACGCTGGCAGCGAGTGGGACACTCACGATCACCGCCCTGGGTGACAAGCCAGTACAGAACCCGGCCTACTCAGGTCCGAGCGCCACGACAGCTCCTTTCAACCAGAAAACCGTTATGCGTCACTACGGGTTTGGCTCCCAGGGGGCCAATTCGTCGGTCACCATCGGTGGAGTCAACGCCACGATCAACTCGTGGAGCGATACGACTATAGAGGTGCAAGTGCCGGCTGGAATTCCAAACTGCGCCATCCAGCAACGCGGGGTCGCTGCCGGCGCGGCGCTCTGTGGCGAACTCGTGATAACGGCTGCGAACGGCAAGAAATCCATTGATGCGATCACGGTGACGGCTGGCGGCAAGGCACCGACCTATATCGCAGGCCCCGACAGCACCGGTCACACCATCCAGAACGCGATCGACGCGGCAGTTCCTGGTGACCTGATCCTCATCGGACCCGGAGCCTATCGGGAGAAGGTGATCATGTGGAAGCCCGTGCGCCTGCAGGGAGTCGGTTCCGGCGCGGTCACCATCAACGCGGACGCTCATCCGGCCGAGAGCATGGATCCGTGGCGCAGGCAGGTGAACTGCCTCTTCGGTCTCACGCTCGACGGCGCGCCCAACCCGAACAATACGAACTACGACCCGAGTGGGCTCTTCACGTGCCCGTCGAACATGTTCTTCCGGGCGGACCGGATCCCCTTCGAGGGATTCGTCGGCTGGGACGCCACGAGCAACGGTAACCTGGCGCAACTGCTGCAAGAGCCGACGCTGATGGGCTCCTACGAGGGCGCGGGCATCACGGTGGTGGGCCGGGGCGTGCGCGTGCCGAATAACAGCACCAACATGTGGGGTCAGCCCGCGCAGGGCGGAGCCGGTGGCGGCGAGTTCGTGGCAGGCAGCCGGTACCTGACTGCCTCAGCCCAGGACTGCACCGTGTCGGCGGGCAACACGATGTACGACTACGGAACCGGCAACTTCCTGTGCAACCCCTCGCGCATCGACGGTCTGACCATCATCAACAGCTCGCAAGGCGGCGGCGGAATTTTCATCCACGGCTGGGTACACAATCTCGAGGTGTCCAACACCCGGGTCTCGGCCAACAACGGCACGCTGTCGGGGGGCATCAACCTCGGCAATGGCGAGACGCCACCGTCCTACATCAACGACGGGACCATCTGCGGACCGGGCGTGGCGGCGCCGGCACCATTGTGCCCGCCGTTGCAGGGCACTCCGCCGAACGGGGCGATTCCTTTCGCGCTGAACGTCAATGTGCACATCCACCACAACGCCGTGTACAACAATTCCTCGTTGGGTGATGCGCTTTTCTCGGGTACGCCCTCGGGTGCCGGCGGTATCACCGTCAGCGCGGGCGCCGACAACTACGTCATCGACCACAACTGGATCGCCGGCAACCTCAGCACCGGTGATGGCGGCGGCCTCGAGCACCTCGGCTATTCGGTCAATGGCCACATCACCAACAACTGGGTGCTGTTCAACCAGAGCACGAATCCGACCATCCCCACCAATGGCGGTGGCATCGGGATCATCGGCGCCAACCAGGACCGGACCCTGGCGAACGGCCTGGAGTGCGGCAGCTTGAACGATCTCGACTGCCCGCCCGGGATCGGCGATGGCACCGGCCCGGGCCTGGTCATCGACTCGAACCTCATCATGGGTAACAGTGCGGAGAGCGGCAGCGGCGGCGGCTTGCGCCTGCAACAGGTGAACGGCACGGAGGTCGGGGCGTTCCCGCGCAACCCCGAGCGTTGGTACGACGTGACGGTGACCAACAACGTCATCGCGAACAACGTGGCGGGATGGGATGGCGCCGGTGTATCGCTCGAGGACTCACTCAAGGTGAGACTCATCAACAATACGATCGTGTCGAACGACACGACAGCCTCGGCGGGAGTGCTGTTCAAGGCCCTGGCCGCCCCCACGGCAGCCTCCCCGCCGCCTGGTTGCACGCCCACATCGGATCCCTCGCTGCCGCAGAATCCGAACTGCACGATCAGCGATGCGCCGCATCTGCCGCAGCCGGCGGGACTCGTGACCATGGTGAATACGCCTAATCTGATCGCATCGCTCCCGGCGAGCGTGCTCTGCCCGGCGGGTTTCAATTACGGCAACGCCCTCGACACCCTGCTCTCGCGGAACAACGGGTTGTGCCGGGTCCTGTCCATGCCCTACATCGCGAATGACCTGTTCTGGCAGAACCGGGCCTTCCATGTCGGGTACGCCGACCAGACCGGGGCCGAAGTGCAGGATCCCGTGAAGGGTGGGAACCTGACGTCGCAGCAGAACCTGGTGGCACTCTTCCCGGCGTTGAACCAGTCGACCACTGGCCAGTGTGTCAACCAGGCGTCATTCCCCAGCTACTGGGATGTCGGAGTGCGTGGGGATACCTCGCCCACGAACCACACAGTGATCGGCTTCACTCCGGTGCTAGGCGCGCCGTCCGTGAATCCGACGCTAGTCGTCAACAACTCCATCCTCACGGCAAATCCCGCCGGATATGTGAACGGTTCGGGCGTCCAGGTGCCCACCAGCTCGCCGGTCGTCAACCAGTACTGTAACGGCTCGCGTGTGCCGCCGGAGAATGGCGGACTCGGCTACAACGCGCCGGCGGGCCGGTCGGAGACGACGGGATTGAGCCCGGTGTTCACGTTCAGGAACATCCAGGTCGCCGCCACGATCGACGAGGGCAACAACTGGATCAACCTGGGATATGGTCCCCTGACTCTCTTCTCGGCCGCTGGTCAGGATCTCGTGGGTTCCCTGGATGGCCCGACCCTGGGCGCGTACTCGACACTGCCGACGTCCACGGCTGCCGTGGACAAGGGTCTCAACTCCGCGGCACCCGACAAGGATTTCTTCGGCGCTCCCCGTCCGCACAATAGTGGCAATCCCGCGGACATCGGTGCCGTAGAAGTGGCTCGTCCACCGAGCGCCGCCGCCGTCAGCCCGGGCACGCTGGCCTTCGGCGCCTGGGCCACGGGTACGACGAGCTCGACGCAGAACCTGACTGTGAGCAACACCGGTACGAACGCACTCGCGGGAATGACCGTCACCGGCCTGGCGGCACCGTTCTCGAGGGTCACGACGGGGACCTTCCCGCCCGGTGCGCCGAATTGCGCCGCGACTCTGAACGCTGGTGCGTCCTGTACGATAAAAGTGCAGTTTGCGCCGACCGCAGTTCAGGCCTACAACACACCCGTCACTATCGCGTATACGGGTGCGACGGCGACACCCAATCCTGTCATGTTGACAGGATCCGGCGTGGCGGGTCGGGCCACGGTGACCCTCGCGCCAAATCCGCTGTCGATCACGTTACCGCATTGCACGCTGTCCAACGTGCTTGCTTGCTCGACGGCAACGGGTGTCATTACCTTCACAAACTCGGCCCCCACAGGCGGTGCCCAGATGGTGATCACCAACGTCACGGTGTCAGGAATGGGGTCGACGTACGCGTGGAGCCCGGCCCCGATCACCGGCTCGGACACTTGTACGAATGCTACTCTGGCGCCGGGCGCCTCATGCACCGTGACTGTGCGGTTTACCGCGAGCCCGGTGACAGGACGTAGCAGTACGACCGTGCGGAGCGGGACGATCCAGTTTACGGACAATGCGTCGGGTAGCCCGCAGACCGGCACGCTGTCTGGAATCGCACTGCCGTGAACCGGGGGCTCGTCATTGCCGCGGTGCTGCTGATCGGGCTCGGGATTGCGACGGCACACGGTCAGCGCCACGCGTACCCGAGCCTGGAGGATCGTGTCGCGACCTATACCAAACGGCTGGACCTGGACGTGAGGCAACAGTCACAGCTCCGGGCCCTGCTGCTGCAGCAGCGCGAGCAGATGCTGAAGGTCTGGAATGATCCCTCCATTCCAGCCGCGCAACGTATCTTTGCCACGAGGACGATCGCCGATGCCACCGCGGATGGCATCCGCGCGATGCTGACCGAGAAGCAACGCGAGAAGTACAAATCACCCCGGCCACGACACGACGGCACTCCACAGCCTGGCGATCGCACGGTCCAGGAATGGATGAACGCATCCAGTGGACATTAGGGACGCAACAGTATGTTGAAAAAGAAACAGTCACTCGCGGTCGGTTGGTGCGCCTTCGGGCTCGTGACGCTGTGTGCGGCCGGGCCGCAGCACTCCCGTTACGCTGCCGGCGCCATGCCGGCCAGTGCAAAGAGCTATTACGCCGCCAGCTGGGGGGTGGATGAGCTCGGAGCGCAGCTGGCGGAATCGGGGCAACTCGTCCGCTTCAGTTACCGGATCATCAATCCCACGCTCGCCAGGCCGCTGCTGGAGAAAGTGTCGAGCCCCAGCCTGCTGGATGAGCGTCGGCATGCCGTGCTCACAGTACCGCAGATGGAGAAGGTAGGGCCGTTGCGCCAGGCGGGTCCGGCGACGGCTGGCAAGACCTACTGGGTGTTGTTCTCCAACCGTGGCGGCGTCGTTCAACCGGGCGATCGGGTGAGCGTGGTCATCGGCTCGGTCCGTATCGACGGGCTGGTCATCGAGAAGTGATCTGAGAAGAAAACAAAACATCGGGGGTGGTTATGTTGCGCACGTCAGTCATTCCGCTGGTGGTCGGATCGTTGGTGCCGGCGCTGGTGCTGGGTGCCGACCTGCCAGCGGGCGCGACGAAGATGAGTGCGGTTGCCATCGTCGAGCGCAACGTCGCGGCGCGCGGCGGCTCGAGTGCGTGGCACTCGGTTCAATCTTTGTCGTGGTCGGGCAAGATGGAGGCGGGCGGTAACAATCAACGCTATCTCAAGGCCCCCGGGATGCCGGCGCCGCCGGTCAACGACAATCCCACGGCCCAGGTGCAATTGCCTTTCACGCTCGAGATGAAACGCGGCCGCAAGAGCCGGCTCGAGCTGGAATTCAACGGCCAGACGGCCGTGCAGGTCTATGACGGTCAGCGAGGCTGGAAGCTGCGGCCGTTTCTGAACCGCCACCAGATCGAGCCCTACACGGCCGATGAGGCGCGCATCGCGGCCGACGCGACGGACCTCGGCGGCCTGCTCATCGACGCGGCTGCGGAGGGAACGAAGGTCGATGTTCAGGGCATCGAAAAGGTGGAGGGAAGGGCGGCCTACAAGCTGCAACTGACGCTCAAGAATGGCCATGTCGTGCACGACTGGGTGGATGCGCAGTCCTTCCTCGAGATCAAGATCGAGGGCACGCCGCGCCGCCTCGATGGAAAAATGCATGCGGTCGCCGTGTACATGCGCGACTACCGCAATGTCTCTGGTTTGCAGATCCCCTACATGATCGAAACCACCGTGCAGGGCGTAGAGCGTACTGAAAAGATCATTATCGAGAAGGCGACGGTGAATCCGCGCGTGGACGATGCGCGCTTTGCCAAGCCCACGTGAGGGCCGCGATGCGAAGAGCCTCCGCTCGTGTAGCGATATTCGCGATGACCGCCATCTGGGCACTCGCTACCTTGAATGTGTCTGCCGCCGATACCCCACGGGTTACGATCGCCACGCTGCAATATGCGGTGCCCGCTGTGACCTTGGTTCGGCAGGATGGTAAAAAGGTCGCGCTGCCGGCGGAAATGGACGACGGCCGGCCCGTGGTGCTCAACTTCATTTTCACGACCTGCGGGTCGATATGCCCCCTGATGAGCCAGGTGCTCGGGCAGTTCCAACGCAAGCTCGGCGCCGACAGCGAGCGCGTCCACCTGATGTCGATCTCTACCGATCCGGAAGAGGACTCTCCCGCCAGGTTGCGCGAGTACGCGCAAAGATACGGCGCGCGGGCCGGCTGGAACCACTATACCGGCACCCTCGAGGCGAGCCAAAGCGCGCAGCGGGCCTTCGGCGTCTATGGTGGTGACAAGATGAGTCATACCCCGGTGACGCTCCTGCGCGTCGCGCCTGGCCAGCCCTGGATGCGCATCGACGGCTTCGTGACTCCGGACGAGCTGCTGCACCAGTTCCACCAACTGCTTGCGACCAGATGACTGGAGGCGGAGCCGCCCGTGTGTTGCGTCTCGGCGCGCTGGGCGTCGCGTTGGGATTGCTCGCGACCGCGCACGGCGCCGACATAGGCGAGACAATCTATCGTAAGGGGATCTTGCCGTCGGACGCGCCGCTGCAAGCGCAGCGCGAGCCGGGGATGCACGTTGAGGGAGCCGCTGCGGCATGCATCAATTGCCATCGCCGCAGCGGCCTCGGCATGAAAGAGGGCCGACGCACGATCCCACCGATTGCCGGCAGCTATCTGTTCCATCCGCGTGCCACGAATGCTGACGAGCTGGATCTGCCCTTTGTCGAAGGGATGAAGGCCGATCGCGATCCTTATACGGAGGAAACTCTGGCCCGCGCGATCCGCACAGGTGTCGGTGCGGGGGGCGAGTCTCTCAGCTATCTGATGCCGCACTTCCGGCTCGATGACGGCGAAATGGCTGCACTCATCGCCTACCTGAAGCGCCTGTCGCCCGGTGTGGTGCCTGGCGTAACTCCCTCGGTGTTGCATTTCGCGACGATCGTCACCCCCGATGCGGACCCGGTGAAAACCCAGGGCGTCATCGACGTGTTGACCCGGTTTTTCGCTGACAAGGACCGCTACACTCGAGCGGAGAGCCCGCGCCTGCATTCCTCACGTCGCATGATGTTCAAAGTCAACCGGCGTTGGGAGTTGCACATCTGGCGGCTTTCGGGTCCGCCCGAAAGTTGGGGGACGCAGTTGCGGGCTAAACTGTCAGCCGAGCCGGTCTACGCGGTGATCTCCGGCGTTGGTGGGCGCACCTGGGCGCCGGTGCAGAGCTTCTGTGAGGCCGAGGAGCTGCCCTGCCTGTTTCCCAACGTGGACCAGCCCGTCGACCAGGAGAGCGACTTCGACACCCTGTATTTCTCCAAGGGCGTTCTGCTCGAGGCGGAATTGATCGCTCACGAGTTGCGCGCACGGCAGGACAGCGCGACGGTGCACCGCGTGGTTCAGGTCTATCGGATTGGAGATGTGGGTGTGAATGCCGCCGGTGTGTTGCGCAGGGCCCTGCGCGAGGAGGGCATACCTGTTCTCGAGAAAAGTCTCCCGGCCGGGGCGTCACGTCGCGAGCTGACCACGTTGCTGGGTGCCGCCGTACCGGGTGACGTGCTCGTGTTGTGGCTTCGTGGGAAGGATGTCGCCGAGCTGGCCAATCCCCCGCCGGGTCTTGGATTGGTGTACATGTCCGGCCGCATGGGCGGACTCGAGCACTCGCCTTTGCCGGCCGCGTGGCGTTCCATCACTCACATGGCCTATCCATTTGATCTGCCCGATCATCGTCGCGTCCAGCTCGACTATCCCCTGGGCTGGTTCCGGATGCAGCAGATTCCCGTGGTGGCCGAGCAGGCGCAGGCCGATACCTACCTGGCATGCGCCATCCTCTCCGAAGCGATCAATCACATGGTGGACACCTTCGTGCGCGACTACCTGGTCGAGCGCATCGAGGAAGCGCTCGAACACCGCATCATTACGGGTTATTACCCGCGCCTCGGACTCGCCCCGGGACAGAGGTTCGCCTCCAAAGGGGGCTACGCCGTGCATTTCGCGGGCCCCACGGGCACCCGGGTGGTGGCCGATGGTGGCTGGATCATTCCGTGACCGGGCAGTTCCCGATGCGTATCGCAACGATCTCCGAGTGCACGACCTGCTGCTCCTGGTGTGCCTCGCTCGAATCCTGGTAGCTCTCGGGGCTGGCGACAGTCAGGACGTCATGGAAGGTCACGGAGCGATCGTTGCCGGTCGGACACCTCCAGCTCATGACATAGCGGTTGCCGCTATGGCTCAGGGGGGCGAACCGGCAGCCTCTTTGCTCGAGATCCGCGAGCTTCTTCCTGATGTCGCTCGTCGGATCGCTGCATCGCCTGACTTTGGTGGTCTGAGGTTTGTCGCGGCCCATGCTGAGCTGTGTCCGGCGGTACTCCCACATACCGGGTTTCAGGACCGGCAGGGAGATCGGGTCCGCGCCCAGGCACGGGGCGATGAGCGCTCCGAGACCGAGCAGGGTCATGAGTGATGAAAGTCGCATCCGAGGCGCAACAATAGCGCGCTTTCCCTCTCGGCAGGGCAGGGGAAACCCTGTACTTCGGGCGGGGATAGTGCTGTAGTAAGAACCAAACGACAAACAACTACAACGACCCTCCCGGGGCGGGCAGAACGCGATCCAGTCGACGGTTTCGCCCCTCTGTATTTGTCTTAATGGCAGGGGTCGGAAGTGTTTCCGGGGGGAGGCGCATGCGCGTTTCTCGACTGTTGATCGTGCTATCCGTGTTGTGTACACCGCTGGCGCGTGGTGACCCGCTGCAGCACGAGTTCGTGCTGCTGCCGAGCGCCCAGACGGTGGGGACCTTCGACCGGCAGTCGCCGGAGACCCAACTCTACGACGAGGTGTTGCAGGCGGACGCGCTCCTCACGCTGCAGAAGGGCCCTCTGAAGCTCTTCGGCGAGTACCTGCTGTCGGACCATGAAAGCGACCTGGAGCGCTTCCAGCTCGGCTGGCAGCTCTCGAGCGACACCATCATCTGGGTCGGGCGCTATCACCAGCCCACCAGTGTCTGGAATCACGATCATCATCACGGCCAATATCTCCAGACCAGCATCACGAGGCCCGACATCGAGGAGTGGGAGGACCTCCGCGGCGTTTTGCCGCAGCATTTCACGGGTATCCTGATCGAATCGAGCCGCACGGTATTCGATCACTGGCGCCTGCGGACCGCGGCAGCCGCGGGCGTGGCGCCGAAAATTGACGGCCAGGAGCTGGAGGCCTTCGATCTCGTCCATCCCGACGGTGCGCGCCGGATGGGCTACCAGGCGCGCGCATCCCTGCACCCGGGGGAGTTCACCGAGACGGGTTTCGGGATGGTGGTGGCCGACGACCAGCTCGCGGTGGAGGGAAGGGTCACGCCCGCTGAAATCGGGCTGGGCCACGTCGATCTGAGATTGTACGGACTCTTCGGCGCTTACGCGGGCGACGGCTGGAGAGTGACCGCGACGTTGTATTACGCCGATGCGCACCTGTATTACCCCGGCTCAGTCCTGGTCGACAGCTTCGGTGTCGGTTATATCGAGGGCGAGCGACACTTTCCCTTCGAGCTGACCGGCTTTGCCCGTTACGAGCAAGCCGCGGGAGTCGGGAACTCCACGTACCTGCGCCTGTTCGAGCAATTCGCGCGCTCACGTTACGTCGGCGGTGTGCGTTGGGACTTCGCCGAGCGCCAGGCACTGACCCTGCAGCTCACCGACACGTTCCTGATGAACGGGCACTACTCCGACGTACGTCTGCAATGGAGTGCGGCACTCTTTTGAAGACACGACGCGCATTGCTGCTGCTGGCTCTACTGCTCGGCGTCCCGTTCGGGTCGGCCGCCACGCAGAGTGTCGTGCTGGTTGTGCGTGCTGACAGTCCCGTCTCCGATCTCGACTCGGTCACGGTGCGCAAGCTGTTCCTCGGAGTTCCGGTACTCGTCAATGGCAGTCCCCTGCGCCCGATCCGCAATCGCAGCGATTCGCAGCTCGACCTGGTCTTTCTGCAGGACATCGCCGCGATGTCGCAATCGGCCTATGAACGGCAGATTCTCATCGGGGTCAACCGGCAGGGGTGGTTGCGTCCGGAGGAGCTCGATTCGAACGCGCGCATTCTCCAGAAACTGTATGCGGATCCCTATGCCGTGGCGTTCATGTGGGCGCGTGACGTGGCGCATGATCCGAAGATCCGGATCGTCAGGGTGTTATGGACCGACTGATCAACAGCCTGCGCGGACTGCCCAACACGTTGCGCGTGCGCCTGGTCGCGGTGGTGCTGGTGATCCACGCGGCACTCGCTCCCCTGCTGTACCTGGGCGTTGCCGCGATCGTTCAAGAGGGCTACGCCGAGCTGTTCGTCAACTCGGTGCGCTCTTTCAGCAGACTCACCGCGGACGAGCTCGAAGTCACGCCGGACCATGACTTCGACCAACGTGCCGCGCAGCTGCTGGACGGCGTGATGTTGACCGGGCAGGTCGTCTTTACCGAAATCACGGACGGCTCACGCAAGCTGCACAGCTCGATTGCCGGCGATGCGCCCTCCAAGCAACGTTCCGACGATTTCTACTTCGGTCATCACGGTGACCAGGTCTACTACATCTCCCATTCCATCAAGCGGGGCGGCCGCTCCGTCATTTTGCGTCTCGGCTTCGACGAGGGCCCGACACTCGAGCGCATCGGCGCCGCCAAGCGTCGCGTTCTGACCGCTGTGCTGTCCTTCACGCTGGCTTCGATCCTGGTCTCCATCTGGCTGTCCGCCGTCATCGCTCACCCCATGGTCCGCTTGCAGGAGGCGGCCGAGCGCATCGCCGGGGGCGACGTGCACGCCCGGCTGCAGATGAGCAGCTCGATCCGGGAAGTCCAGGATCTCAACCATCACCTGGAATCGATGCGCCAGGCGTTGGTCGGCGCCAATGAGCGCCTGGCGAGTGAGATCCGCGAGCGCGAGGTCTCCGAGCGCAAGCGCCTGGACCTGGAGCGCAAATTGCTGCATCGCGAGCGCATTGCAACAATCGGTACCCTCGCCGGCGGTGTGGCGCATGAATTCAACAATATCCTGACGCCGATCCTGCTGTACTCGCAGCTCGCCTTGAACGATACACCGGCGGACAGCCATCGGGCCCGTGATCTCGGTCGGATCATCGCGGCGGCCCATCGGGCACGCAGTCTCATCACCCGGATCCTGACCTTCAGCCGCGAGATGGATTCGCAAGGCGTCAAGGTATTCTCGTTACGTCCTACCGTAGAGGAGGCGATCGCGCTGCTGCGCGCGATCGTCCCCGCCAACATCGAAATCCTGTTCGATGCGCAGGTGGAGGATATGTGGGTGTCCGGGGACCCCAGCCTGGTCCACCAGGTCATCATCAATCTCGGCACCAATGCCTACCAGGCGCTGCGGCGCACCGGCGGACGGCTGGCCATGCGCCTCTGGGAGGTGGAAGAGGCCGCGGAAAGTCAGTCCGGCCAGGGCCGTTTCGCGCTGCTCGAAGTGAGCGATACGGGTCACGGAATAGATCCGAGCGTCATCGCGCATATTTTCGAGCCCTTTTTCACTACTCGGGAGATTGGTGAAGGCACGGGTCTCGGTCTGTCCGTGGTCCATGGTATCGTGACCTCCATGGGCGGCACGATAACGGTGGAATCCGCGGTCGATCGCGGAACGACGTTCAGGGTGTATTTCCCGGCTGCGGGTGCACCCGTCCACGAGCTGGTATCCGCTGTGGGAGGCTGACCGATGGCAGCGATTCTGGTCGTGGACGACGAGCCGGATGTCGCCGAGGCGATCCAAGCAGTACTGGAGCACGCAGGCTTCACGGTTGCCGTTGCCAACAGTGCCGCAGCGGGTCTGGAGGCTGTCGAAGCGCGCGAGTTCGCCGTCGTCGTGACGGATATCATCATGCCGAAGGTCAATGGCCTCGAGCTGATCCGCAACCTGCGACGGCGTCATCCGCGACTGCGGGTGATTGCGATCTCCGGTGGTGGCAGCTTCGGCCCACTCTCCCACAAGCCCGATGCCATCAGCACTCATGCCTTCATCGCGGCCGCCCGGGACGCGGGTGCGGTGGTCGTGTTGACGAAACCGTTCGACATGGAGGATCTGTTGTCCGCCATCCGACAGCACCTGCCCAATTGAGCTCTCGTCGAGGTCCAAATGACTGAGCCGATTTCCGCTACCAGGACGCGCATCGTCCTCATCGAAGGTCACGCGATCCTGCGAGATGGTTTGCGTGCCTTGCTCAACCTCGAAAGTGACCTGGCCGTAGTGGGCTCCGTTGGCGAGGCGGTCAATGCCATGAGCGTGGTCCGGGACATGCAACCTGATCTCGTCATCTGTGATGTCTGCTTACCCGATCGCTCCGGCGTGCAATTGATCAGCGAGCTCTTGCTTGCTTGCCGCCGTCTCCGGCTGCTGGTTCTCACGGCTCACGGGTCGGAGGAATACATTCGCGCGGCCTTGAACGCTGGTGCACATGGCTACGTCGTCAAGGACTCGGGCCAGGCCGATCTGCTGCGTGCGATCCGTGTCGTCATGTCGGGGCGGCAATACTTGTGCGCCTCCGTAGCCGAGAAGGTGGTTTCGGGTTTCGTGAGCGGCTATGAGTCCAGGCGCACGGCGCCCGCCGAGGAGCTCATGACCGGCCGCGAGCGCCAGATCCTCACCTGTGTCGCGCTCGGAAAATCCAACAAGCAGATTGCAAGAGACCTCGGCCTCAGCGTGAAGACCGTGGAGAAGCACAGAGCCAACCTCATGCGCAAGCTGACTCTCCACAATGCGGCGGCCGTCACTTTGTTCGCTCTCAAACACGGGTTCATCGAGGCGAGCACGATCGACTCGAGGTCGCCTCACTCCCCGCCGAGGTGACGGACCCATTCGGCCAGCGCCGCGCGCCGATCGTCCCAGATGTCGTAATTCAACTCCATGTCGCCAGTGAGCGTCCGCACGCGCAGGGTCCGGGCCGCGGCGATGTAACGCAGCATCGCCGGATCGGCCCGATACACATGCGCGGATCCGGGTCCCACCGTGGGAGCATGCACCGGCTCGTCGATGCCCGCTTCATGCGCCGTGCGATCGGCCTTTACGAGGCGGATCCTGCGATCATCCGCGAGGATGAGCACCTCATCGGGCCGTTGTCCCTGGACATCACCCTCACGGGCATGTGGGTCGAAAGTGGTCCAGAAATAAGCGATCAGAATGTAGTCGTAGGTGCCAGTACGATCGACAGCCGCGGCCGCGAGGGTGATGTAGTCACGCATGTGCACGGCGAAGTTGGGGCGCTCGCGGGCGAACACGAGAGGTCGGCCGACAACTGTGACCGTCGCGGCGGTCGACTCGTCGAGATAACTCCGCGGAGTATCCGCGTCCGGTAGCGCGGTGCACGAGCTCAGCGACGCCAGGAGCGCGGCGATAATAGCCCTAGAAGCCGATGCGATAGGAAAGGCTGACATAGTACCGCTTGGTATTCTGTGTCTCGAGTACCGCATCCCGTTTGCCGAGTTGCCCGCCGATCTCGATTTGCACCAGCCTGAGACCCCGTTGGTAGTCGACGAGCACGGAGGGAATGTACGTGAGCTCGGTACTGTCATCCGCTACGAGCACGCGGCGATTGATGCTGATTCTGGGGCCGATGCGCCAGGCGCCGATGAAGGGAAAGCGGGCGCTGCCGGAGAGGGCCTGCAGCTTGCCGGTCTGGGTGTTGGCATAAGTCAGGGAGGCGACACTGAAATCGCCTGGAAACCACAGACTGGAGCCGTAGAGTTGGGCCTGGTACGTCAATTCCGTGCCGCTGCCAGGCTGTGCATCGACCGCGCCCGAAGCGGGTGTTGCGGAGGTCTGGCTCGCAGCAACCGTCGCCGAGAACTGCAGCCGTTGTCCTATGGGCCGCGTCGCCGTGAGACTGTAATCTGAGGTGTACGGAGTGCGGTCACGAGCCCACTGAAAGATCGTCTGCGCGGGCAGACCGGCCTGTTGGATCAGCGTCTCGAGCTGAGCGACTGTTGCAGCGGGCTGCCCGATGAGTGCATTGCGGGTCGACAGGACCGGAGAATTGCGGCGCTCCGCATCGAAGCTCACGTTCCAACGGGCCGGTAGTTGCAGGGTACCCAGGAGGGATGCCGTGTTGATCGAATGATAGAATGTATCGTAGTCGACGACGAGAACGAGCGAGGCGTGCGCTGCGAGGTAACGGGCCTCGAAGCCCGCTGCCTGGCGATCGCGTATACCGTCGTACTCCTGGATGGCGGCGAATATGCTCGCATCCCAGTGCGCACCTGGCGGAGAGTAGGCGAGGGAAAGCGTCTCGAAGCGTCGATTCGTGCGGACACCCGAGTCGATTTCCTCCACTGGATATCCGGCGGTGAGATTGATGCCCCACGATGGGCGCCATTGATATGATAAGAATACGCCGTCGAAAGTTCCCAACACGCCGTCCTGGTTGCGGGTCTGTCGGCCGATGCGTCCCAACAGCCCGAGCGCTCGATCCACGAATTCGAGCGAGGCGATGCTGATGCGCCGCTGATTGCCGACGCTCTGCGCATCGAAGCTCTTGGAATAGCCGGCACTCAGCCGCCCCACCCAGTCCAGCTGGTCGCCGCGGCGCCGTACGAGCAGATCGACGTCGTTGAACAAGGCATTCTCTGTAGTCAGCTGTGAGGAGTTGGGAAGCAGGGTCGTTCCCGGCGGCACGTTTCCGGCCGGCGTCGTGTTGTCGACGCGCGTACCGTCGTAGCGGAACAGCTGCGAGATGCCTCCGGTAACCTGCCAGCGTCGCCCACTCTCGCCGGCCGTGGCTCCACCTTGCGCTTTGAGAGTGGCCGCGCGCAGGATGCGCAGACGCAGCGCGACCCGCTCCGCAGCCTCTCCCTTCGGATACCGGCGCAGGTACTCTTCATATTCGGCCTTGGCATGCGCCAACTGGCCTGAGCGCTCGCGTGCCAGGCCCAGCAGCTCCTGGACGCGCGACCGCTCCGGGAACTCCGGTTGCCGTTGTAGTTTGGTCAGAAGGCGTATCGCCGCCGCGTAGTCGTGCGCGGACATCGCGGATTTCACCTGCGCGAGCATGGTTTTGATCGCTGCAGGCTCGAGCGGAGGATCGCTGCCAATGCGCTCCACTCCCGGCAGGGTCTCGGCGGAGGGGGCGTTTGGATCGCTCGTGACCGCATCGTCACCGATTGCCAGCCACGCGCGTGGATACTCCGCCAAAGCCTTCTCCAACAGCCGGTCCGCCTCGGAGCGGCGATCGATCGGACCGACGCGCAACCGGTACCACTTCTGTCCTTCCAGGATGACTTCCGATACGAACACGGGCGCCTGCAGGAACTGATGGGCGCGCTCCACCGCCTGCGGCTCGAACGGCCGGGGCTGCGAATCGAGATTGATCGCGAAGTTGCTCACGGTATCGCTGGGTTGGAGGAGAATCTGCCCCTTGCGGGTGACGGGCCGGAGCAGGCGCAGCCGCAGCCCGCGGGTGTCGACACCCTGCGCGATCACGAACTGCTCACTCTTTCGCAAGTCGAAGACGAGGGTGATCTGTCCTGGTACGTCGCTATCGACCCGCACAGCGGTGACGATGCCACCGCCGCCGGAAATCGGTGGGATCTCACCGGGAACCGGCACGCCGGGTGCGATTCCGCAATCGGGAAACGGCTGTAGCTGGACGCGGATCTCCGCTCCTTCGCTGGCGGGAATGTGTGTTACGTAGCGGACCGAGCAGTTGAATTGCACGGTGATATCGACCTGCTCGTCGTGGTCCGTCACCTCCACGATATCGACCAGGCGGCCCGGTGCTGCGCCGAACTGGCCGTGGGCTACGCCGGCGGCCATGACCGCGAGAAAGGCCATCACCAGGAGGCGAGTGGGGCGAGTTAAAAGTGGCCTAGTGCTTGAAAGCGGCATCGGTGACACGGTGATAAGGGCCGGACTGGCGCTTCGCAATGGTCTCGCCCCCGGCGGACCCATGAGGCGGCGCGTCATCGTTGTAGACGTGACATGACCCGCTGCAGTTGCTCAGCTCCGTGGCGCCGTAGAGCGCGCCTTTCACCGTTTTTGGATGTGCTGCCGGCTTGAAGTCCTTGGCGTGACACGCACCGCAGGTCCCCGCGGCAGCCGCGTTCGCATAGGGCACCTGGTCCGTGTTGGTCGTATGACAGGCCACGCAGCCGGGAGCTTTGCGATGCTCGCCCGGGTAGGCGGCCGAAGCGTGCCTGAAGGAAATCGCACTCCAGTCAGGGTATGTATGGCACGTGGCGCAGTCACGCTGCATGATCATGTGCGCGGCGGGCTTGCCCACCGCGTTGGTGTTGTTGTGGCAAAGCTGACAGCCGCTGTGAATACTGGAGTGATCCAGTTTCGCCGGCAGCCATGCGAGTGTTCCGTGGCAAGTGTCGCATTGCTGCGTGGTCGGCAGGTGGCTGCGGGGCATGCCGACCGCCCGCACGGCGTTGTGGCAGGTCATGCAGGTGTGCGGGACCACCGCGGTATGATCGAAGCGCGCGGGCATCCAGTCGTTCGTCGTATGGCAGGTCTCGCAGGCATTATTGCTTGCAATGTGCCGGACAGGCTTGGCGAGTGCGATTCTGCCGTCGTGGCAGGTGTGGCACGCGCCAATGACCTGGGTGTGCTCGACCGTCTTCACGGGTAGCCAGGCGATGCTCGTGTGACAGGATTGACAGGAGTTGGTCGTTGGCATGTGGTCGGCGGGCTTGGCGGCGGTGCCTGGAAGCCCGGGTGCGGTCGCCGGCACTGCCATGGCACGCATGGGCAGTCCTGCCCGCATCGTCTTGGTGGTCGTAGTCGGTGCCGTCGTGGAGTTGCCGCGCGCAGCGGCAGGCGCGGGCCGGGTCTGCCGCTTGTCTCGTGATGTATGGCAGCCGGAGCCGCCGCAATCCTGGCCCTTGTGGTGGTTGGGGCCGTCGCGCACCCACAACCTCACTCCGGTGTTGGTTTTCCAGGTCATGCCGTACTCGTGGCAGCTATCGCATGCGTTCAATCGGACGGGGGCATGCCTCATCACAGTGCCGGAGAACGTCGTGAAGTTCGCGTTGGAGTGACACAGCTCACAAGCGATACTGCCGACCGGAATATGACCGGTGGGGCCCGTGGGAGGCTCCACGAGGGTCGGTGGTGCCATGTTGGCGAATGAGAGACCGTCGGCGTGACACAGGGCGCAGTTGCTCGTGATGCCCGCATGCCCGGTGGCACCCATTACATAGGCGGCATAGTTACCGGGCGTCGTGTGGCACTGAGTGCACGGGGCGTTCGTCGGAATGTGGTTGCTCGGCTTCGAGCCGTTCGTGACGTTTCCGGCGAACGTGGGTGTGGTGGTGTGGCAGCCGTTGCAGTCACCGCTGGTGGGGTGGCTCTTGTCGAAAGCAGTCGGCCGCGAGTCACCCGCCGTGGTCGCGGTGCTGGCAATCATTCCCTGGTAAGGCGCGGACTCGTGACAGGTCTGGCAGCCCGTAACCACCGCCGCAATCGTCGTGTGCCCGGCGACGTTCAGCGTCGGGTTGGAGATGTTGGCCGCGCCGATGCTGAATCCTCCCGGATTGACGTTGGCCGTCGTATGGCACCCGGAGCCGTTGCAGTCCAGGGTGCCGATCGGGATGTGGCTCGCCGAGGTTGTGGTGATCGTCACGTTCGCAAACGTCTTCGCGACACTCGGGCCGTGGCAAATCAGACATGAGGTCACTCCCTGGTGTGTGCCCGTCACGGAGTAGAGTGCATAGTTGCCTGCGGTCGTATGACACTGCGCGCAAGCGGCGCTCGTCGGGATGTGGTTCGCCGGCTTGGCGCTGCCACCGGTTTGATTGGCGGCAAACGTTGGCGTCGTCGTATGGCAGCCCGAGCAGTCGCCTGTTGTCGGGTGGGCTGCATCCAAGGTGGCGGGTGGCCGCGAGTCGCCCGCGGTTGTTGCGCTGCTCGCGACCATTCCCTGGTAGGGCGCGGTCTGGTGGCAGGTCTGACAGCTCGAGACGGCGGCGCCGACGGTGGTGTGCCCTGCGACGTTGAGCGTCGGATTGGCGATGTTGGCCGCGCCGAGATTGAAGCCTCCGGGATTGACATTGGTCGTCGTATGACAGCCTGAGCCGTTACAGTCGATGCTGCCTATCGGAATGTGGTTCGCCGACGTCGTGGTGATTGTGACGTTCACAAAGGTTGCCGCTACGGCAGGGGCGTGGCAGCTCAGACAGGAAGTCACCCCCTGGTGGGTATTCGTCACGGAATACACCGCGTAGTTGCCTGGAGTCGTATGGCATTGGGTACACGCTGCGCTCGTTGGAATGTGATTGGCCGGCTTGGCGGCATTCGTGACGTTCGTGGTGAACGTCGGTGTCGTCGTATGGCAGCCGGCGCAGTCGCCCGATGTCGGGTGACCCTTGTCGAATGCGGTTGGCCTCGAGTCCCCGGCGGCGCTCGCGGAGCTGGCGAGCATGCCTTGATAGGGAGCGGTTTCGTGGCAGGTTTGGCAACCTGCCACAGCAGCCGCGACGGTGCTGTGGCCGGCGACGCCCAACGTCGGGTTGGAAACGTTCGGCGCGCCGAGATTGAAGCCTCCGGGATTGACGTTTGACGTCGTATGACATCCCGAGCCATTGCAATCGAGCGAACCGATGGGAATGTGATTCGCCGTAGTCGTCGTGATGGTGATGTTGGCGAATGTGCCTGCGACGGATGCACCGTGACACGTGAGGCAGGAGGTCACCCCCTGGTGAGTTCCGGTCACCGAATACTGTGCAAAGTTCCCGGGAGACATGTGGCATTGCGTACAGGGTGCGGTTGTAGGAATGTGGTTGGCGGGCTTCGTTCCCGCCACCACGTCGCTTGCGAAGGTGGGTGCGGTGATGTGGCAATCTCCACAGTCCCCTGCTGCGGGGTGCGCTGCATCCAAAGCGGCGGACGGCCGTGAATCGCCCGCGGTCGTAGCGCTGCTCGCGATCATTCCCTGGTAGGGCGCCGTCTGGTGGCAGGTTTGGCAGCTCGGGACCGCGGCAGCAACCGTGGTATGTCCTGCGACGCTCAGCGTCGGGTTGACGATGTTGGCTGCGCCAAGACTGAAGCCCCCGGAATTGACGTTCGTCGTCGTGTGGCATCCGGACCCATTGCAGTCGAGCGTGCCGATCGGAATGTGGTTGGCCGAGATCGTGGTGATGGCCACGTTGGCGAAACTTCCGGCAACACTGGGCGCATGGCAGCTCAGGCAGGAAGTCACTCCCTGATGCGTACCAGCCACCGAATACAGTGCGTAGTTACCCGGCGTCATATGGCACTGCGTACAGGCTGCGTTTGTGGGGATGTGATTGGCCGGCTTCCCCGCGGCAGTGACGTTGGTCGTGAACGTCGGTGTCGTCGTATGACATCCTGCGCAATCGCCTGTAGCGGGATGCCCTCTGTCGAATGCTGTCGGTCGTGAGTCGCCGGCACCGGTGGCGGAGCTGGCCAGCATGCCTTGATAGGGCGCTGTTTCGTGACAGGTCTGGCAGCTGGGAATCGCCGCCGCAACCGTGCTGTGGCCCAGGACATTCAGGGTCGGGCTGGAGAGATTCGCGCTCCCGATCATGAAGCCGCCCGCGTTCAGGTTGGCGGTGCTGTGGCATCCCGAGCCGTTGCAATCGAGAGCGCCGATCGGAATGTGGGACGCGGACGTCGTCGTGATCTTGATGTTGGCGAATGTGCCGGCGACGGATGCGCCGTGGCAACTCAGACAGGTGGTCGCTCCCTGATGGGTTCCGGTGACCGAATATTGAGAGTAGTCGTTCGCATTCAGGTGACATTGCGTGCATGCCGCGGTCGTCGGGATGTGATTGGCCGGCTTCGCTCCCGTGGTGACGTTGCTCGTGAACGTCGCAGAAGTCGTATGACATGCGCCGCAATCGCCGGTCGCCGGGTGGCTTTTGTCGAGCGCGGTGGGACGCGAATCGCCGGCACCCGAAGCGGAGCTCGCGATCATTCCGAGATAGGGGGCCGTCTCGTGGCAGGTCTGGCAGGCGGGTACGGCCCCCGCGACGGAAGAATGACCGATCTCCCTGAGGGTCGGGTTGGCAATATTCGCCGGGCCGATGTTGAACCCCCCGGGGCTCACGTTGGCTGCCGTGTGGCATCCTGAGCTGCCGCAATCAACGGAGCCAAAGGGAATGTGGCTCGCGGAAGCGGTCGTGATCTTGATATTGGCGAATGTCCCGGCGACCGCCGCGCCGTGACAACTCAGGCAGTCCGTCACGCCGACGTGGGTTCCGGCGACGGAATATTGCGAGAAGTCGTTCTGATTGAGATGACATTGGGAGCAGGGTGCGCTGGTCGGAATGTGGTTTGCAGGTCGCAGGGAGTTGGTGGCGAACGACGTGGTCGAGCCGTGGCACTGGCTGCAATCCCCGCTCGTCGGGTGGGGAGCCGACGGCCGCGTGACAACGGTGACGCCGAAGAAGGACTTGCCTGCCTCGTGACAGGTCGCGCACGGAATGCTGGCCACCGCCGTGTGGTTCATGGAGGTTCCGGCGAAGGTGCTGAAGTTCGTCGTCGAGTGACATGACTCGCAGGGTGCGTCGCCGATCGGAATGTGAGTCGCCGGCATTCCGGTTGCCTGTACGCCGTTATGACAGTTCGCGCACCCGGAGACGATGCCCTCATGTTTGAAGACAGCGCCTGCCCAGCTGATCGTCGAATGGCAGACATCGCATTCGAGGTCGGTCTGAATGTGCGTGGGTGCCTTGCCTTGCGCCTGCACATTGTTGTGGCAGGTGGAGCAGCTGCCCATCGACTCCGCATGGTCGAAATTCACCGCTGGATTCCACGCTACCGGCGTATGGCAGCTGTCGCACCGGTTGGTCGAGAGAATGTGATTGGCATTCTTGGCGGTCGCGCGTATTGCCGTGCCGACGCCGTGGCAGGCACTACATTCGCGTGGAGTACCCTTGAATACCGCATTCGCATGACAGGACTCGCACGGCAGATCGCGATGCTGTCCCAGTAACTCGAAGCCGGTCGTAAGATGATCGAACGTGTCCCGGGTCTGGGCAGCGAAAGCCGGTGCGAAGAGCACCAGTGCCAGCAAGAGGGAAGTGGCGGCGAGGCGGCGCATGATGGCTACTGCAGACGGGCACCTTTGAACGTGAGGGTCGTATGGCAGCGTTGGCACTGGCGCCCGTACTGTCCCAGGTGTACGTCGTCCTGCTCGTGACACGACAGGCAGGTCGGATTCAACTTGACCTGGTCAGCGGGTTGCTTGTGGCAGCCTTCGCAAGCGAGTCTGGCGTGCGCGCCATCGAGCGCGAATCCGGTTTGTTTCCCATGATCGAACGCCCACAGGCGCCAGCCATTGGGCGAGTGGCACTTGGCGCACTCCGGGCCCAGGCTGCCATGATGGACGTCATCGCCTTTGTGACAGTCGTTACACTCGCGGCCAGTATCGTGATACTTCAGAGTGCGATGACATTGTGCGCACGTCGTGGCGACGTGCAGTCCCACCAATGGATAGTTGGTCAGGTCGTGATCGAACGAGATGGAGGACTTCCAGCCTTCCGTGACATGGCACTGCCCGCACCGGGATCCGAGCTCGGTTGCGTGTACGTCGCTGGTACGATGGCATTCGCCACAGTCGTTCGGTAGCTTCTGGGTCGCTACGACGGCGCTGTGACATGAGTAGCACGTCAATTTCTGGTGCCGTCCCGTCAGAGCCCAGTGCCCATCGCGTGTGTGATCGAACGAGGTCGGCTGCCACTTCTCGTTGCCGTGACATTGATCGCACTGGGTGCCGAAGCGTCCGGCGTGTGAGTCCTGGGCCTGGTGGCAGCCAAAGCAATTCTTGGGGATCTTCTCCTGCAGGTTGCCGCTGCGATGACAGTCCTGGCAATCGATTCCCGCGTGCGCACCCTCCAGCGCAAAACCCGTTTCCTTCTTATGGTCGAACTTTGACGTCTTCCAACCGGACGTGGAATGACAGCTCCCGCACTTCACGCCACGCTCGCCCCTGTGGACATCGTCGGGCGCGTGGCAGGAAACGCACTCCTTCGGCGTACCTTTGTAGTGATTGCCCAAGTGGCAACCCACGCAGGGCACATCAACGTGTTTGTCACGCAGCGGAAAGGCCGTCTTGTCGTGGTCGAAATGTATCCGGCGCCAACTCGTATCCGAGTGACACGAGCGACAGTCGCGTCCCAGCTTTCCCTCGTGCGGCTCCTCCTTCTTGTGACACTCGAAGCAATCGGTGGCGGTCTTGCGGTACGGCTTCTGTGCCGTATGACAGCTCGTGCAAGCGAGGCTGGCGTGCGCCCCCCGCAGTGGAAAATCGGTGGCCTCGTGATCGAACTGCTCCGGACTCAGTTTCACGATATCAGCCGTCCGCCCGTGATGCTCGGAATGGCAGCCATGGCATTCCGACGTCCCAATGCCGTTGAGATGCCCGTGGTAGCCGCGCTTGGCGTTGATGTCGGCGGCGATGTCGTCCTTGTGACAGTCCAGGCATTGCCGCGTCTGGCGCTTGCGGTCGCTGCGGTCATGGCACAGCGAGCACTGTTCCTCGTACTTGGCGTGCGCGGTCGTGAGCTCGCCTGGCATGAGCAGCGTTTCCGGATTCACGGCATTACCGCGTGCAGGGAACAGGCCTAGCAACAAACCGAACACCAGTAGCGCTCGACACTGTCCCTCCCCCATGAGCGTGTTGCCGCTCGTCAGTAGACGTGGACTGCGATCACGTGAACCGTTCCAGCGATGAGCATCAGAAAAATGAGTGGCAGGTGCAGGGCGTGCCACAGGGAGAACAATCGCTCATAGGCCTCGAACCCCGCGACGCGACGGGTCGCGACCAGGCGCCTGTCAATGTAGGCGAAGGCGGCGCGACGCAGGCGCTTGCGCTGCCCGGCGATGGTCGTGGAATGCCTGGATGCGTCGCGCAGGCTTTTGCGCACATAGCCATGCAAGCTCATCCGTTCCCGTAGCGCGATCGTCATGGTGGCGAGGACCCGGGCGATACCGAGGATCGGGACCTTGCCGGTGGATGCGAGCAGCTTGCGTTCTGCCGCCTCCAGGCGCTCGATCAACTCCGGCAGAAATGCAAACGCACCGGAGCTCGAGCGCAGGCTCTCCGCGCCTTTGCGTAACTCGCCCAGGCTGAGTTTGCTGCCATAGAGACCGTGGTGAATTCGTGCGTATATGTAACGTCCAATCAAGCCGCTGCCGGCCACTGTCAACATTGAAAACAACGCGACGTTGCTGTTGGTGGCGCCCAGGCTGAAGTTGGAGTGATACAAAATGCAAAGCGGCCCGAGTACCCCCAGTACCATGTGGTAGCGGAACCAACCGGCGGCGGGACCCATGAACCTGAGCCACGCGATTCGCTTGCGCGCCGAGTAGAGAAACAAGAGAAGCATGAAGCTGCCACCGATGATGCCCAGTGCATACCCGAAGCCGCGCTTGGGCGTGATGTAACGTTCCGTTGGCATGTGCCAGCCCGTGTAGAGGAGCACCACGACCGCAATGGCAAAGACGGCTGCGGGTGTCAGCCATTTTTTGCGCACAGCAGGGCGCACCTGGGGGGCGGGCGCCGGTCCCGGCTCAGGGACCAGGGCGGGGCGCAGCTCTGGATCGATGCCGTCAGGCTGCGGGCCGCGCGGTGCCGTCGCCGCGCCCCGGTTGGTGTCATGCGGAGAGGGCGCGGGCGGCTGACTTCGGGGTTGTCTTGCGGCGGTCGACATGTGGCGCTCATCCGATCTCGTGGTTGATGACGAGCGCGAGCTTCTTGCCGGAGCCCGGGCTGATGGCGTTACTCGTGACGTAGAGGTCGCCGGCGGCGGGTGTGGCTTGTCCGCTTCGTGAGATGCGCGCTTCGACGACGACTTTCTGGAATTGCGAGAGCCGCCGGGAGGGCAGCATGGCCATTGAGTCGTCGAGGCGGAAACTCACGGGCCAGGCATTGGGATTCAGTCGCAATACGGCCAGTGGTGGTCCGGCGGAGTCCGCGGCCTTCGCATAGATGAAGAGGATGGCGTCCCGATCGACCCGGTTCGCGAGGCGGCTTTCGATCGAAACCGTACCGGTAATTTCCGCGGTAACCGCGGGTGCCGTGGCTTCAGGGGGAGCGAGCCGCGCCACTTCCGACAGGCTCGGCATGCCGGCGTCTGTGCGATTTTCGGCAACAGTTGGCCGATTGGCCGCACCGCTGCCTGTCGTGTGCTCACGGGCGCGCGCCGCATCGGCCGGCCGGCCGAGAAATTCGTACGACTTGGCCAGCAATTCCCAGTCGTCCGGACTTCCGCCGTTGCGTTCGAGACGGGCTTCCAGGCGGGCCGTCGCATCTCCCATCGACATTGCCCTGGTTCCGGAAGGTGTCCCTCCGGTTTCAACAGGGTGCGCGGCTTGCATGGTGGCCGAACTGCGATCCAACGCCACCGGTGGGCGGAGCGCGAGATAGACGATCGCGGATGCCGTCACTCCGGTGAGGATTCCAGCGGCAAACCAGAAACGTGCGTTCATGTGTGTGCGCGGAGCAGGTGAGGAGGTCTGTCGCAACACGACGACAGAGTCGCCAACTACAGACAATTACAGGGAAATAACACTATCTGTTGAGAAGTTGGACATGGCGTTAGGGTGCGTAGCTCGCACTGGCGTGACAAGTAGGGAAAACACCCATTCCGCGACTTTGTTTCACAGAGTTAGGCTGTTTGGCACGATGAATTCTCTCGTCTATCTGTTTTACGTCGTGCCGACCGTGCTGCTGTTCGGTTGGTTTGTCCGCCGCCGCGGACGACTCGAGCAGCGCAGCACGCAGGCGCGCGAGGAATCACGGGCGGCCGGGATGCACGACCCGGCTTCGTTGCACCCTGTGATCGATCCCGCCCGCTGCATCGGTTGCGGATCTTGTGTGAAAGCGTGCCCGGAGGAGCCCGAGCATCACGTGCTGGGTATCATCGGGGGCCGCGCGCAGCTCGTGAGCCCGGGTGATTGCATCGGCCATGGCGCCTGCAAGGCGGCATGTCCGGTCGAGGCGATATCGCTCGTGTTTGGCACGGAGCGCCGCGGTACCGACATTCCCGTACTGAGCCCGCGCTTCGAGACCAGTATTCCCGGAATTTTCATCGCCGGTGAGCTCGGTGGCATGGGCCTCATCCGTAACGCGTTGGAGCAGGGTCGGCAGGCCGTGGAGGCAGTGCAGGCGTTACGGCCGCACGGTGGCGAACTGCTCGACCTGGTGATTGTTGGCGCCGGGCCGGCGGGTTTTGCGGCGTCCCTGACGGCGCTTTCCAAGCGCATGCGCTGCGTCACCGTGGAGCAGGAGACCCTCGGCGGCTGCGTTTTTCAGTATCCCCGCGGCAAGCTCGTGATGACTGCCCCGGCAACCGTTCCGTTGGTGGGAAAGGTGAATCTGCGGCAGACCAGCAAGGAGGACCTGCTGCGGTTCTGGTCGGAAGTGGAGCGCAAGACCGGAGTGCGCATCAATTATCGCGAGCGGGTGGACGACATCAGCCGCGACGGCGCGGCATTCGTGGTGAAAACGACTCGCGGCGAATATCGGACACACAGCGTCCTCCTGGCGATCGGCAGGCGGGGTACCCCCAGAAAACTCGGTGTGCCTGGGGAGGAATTGCCCAAGGTGGTTTATCGGCTGATCGACCCGGATCAATACGCCGGGCAACGCGTGCTGGTCGTTGGCGGCGGCGACAGTGCGCTCGAAGCCGCCGCCAGCATCTCGGAATCCCAGGGAGCCAGTGTCCTTCTTTCCTATCGCGGCGAGTCCTTCGATCGCGCCAAGCAGCGTAACCGTGAGCGGGTGAGCAACGCCGCGCGCAGCGGACGGATGCAGGTCATGCTCAACTCGATGGTGCGCCAGATCAGTCCGGACTCGGTGTCCATCGAGCAAGTGGGGCAGTTGCTCGATGTCCCGAATGATACGGTCATCGTCAATGCCGGTGGCGTGTTGCCGTCGGACTTCCTGAGGCGTATCGGTATCTACGTCGAGACGAAATATGGGACCGCGTGAGCGCTCAATAATGGTACTGGCCGGGCTTGCCGCTCTCACACACGACATCACGCTCGCGGCCGGCCGGTCCGCGGATCCTCTGGAAGAGGCCAAGACCGCCATCAGTCAGAAGAACTTCGCCGGCGCGGCGACGCAGTTACGGCGCCTGGCTGATGTTGGTAACGCGGATGCCCAGTGTCTGCTGGCGACGCTCTATCTCAATGGGCTCAACGGCCCGCGCGATCCGGTCAAGGCGCGCGAGTGGCTGCAGAAGTCCGCCCGCCAGGGCAATGCGCGCGCCGCCGCGAGTCTTGCGGAACTGTCGTCCGAATCGATGTCCCCCGACCTGGCGCAAGTCGGGCTGCGGGACTTGCAAACACGCACCGAGGCTGTCTGGTTGGCCGCCACGCAGGGTGATGTGCAACGGCTGCAAACGATCGCAAGCCCAGATCTCATCGACTCGCATGACGCCTTTGGCCGCGGGGCGCTCGCCAGGGCTGCGGAGGCGGACCATCCAGAAGCCATCGCTCTGCTGCTGCGCAGCGGGGCGCGCGTCGAAAGTCGCGACCTGTACGGAGCGACGCCCCTCATGTTGGCCGCGCGTGCCGGAAGTGACGGTGGCGTGGACGAGTTGTTGAAGGCTCACGCCGACGTGAACGCAGCGGACCAGAGCCGCAACACAGTGCTCATGTACGCTGCGATGGGCGCGAAGCTCGAAATCATCAATCGTCTCCTGTCATCGGGTGCAAGCCCTGTAACCCGCAACATACAGGACTGGTCTGCCCTGGACTTTGCCATGGTGGCCGGCAGCGCTCCTGACGTCATTGCACGGTTGAAGGAGAGTGGTGCGACGTCCTTACGACACACTACAGTTGTCAGCAACGTGGTGTTGACGTCAGTGAGCCGGGCCTCGAGCCCGCAGCCTGATCTCTACGCCGGATGGCCCGATGTCGCCGTTGCGGCGGTAAAAACCGAGCCATCGCTGCTAACAGCCGCTTTGGCACGGGGCGCCGATTCGAATACTTCCGGCCCGGCCGGACTGCCGGTTTTGACGCTGGCTACCATCGCCGGATCGCGGCAATCGGTCGAGAGTCTGCTGGCCTCCGGTGCACGCCCGTCGCAGCCGGATGCCCGCGGAGACACCGCCCTCATGCTGGCGATTCGCACCGCCCGTCTCGAGATCGTCGATGCGCTGCTGGTCAGGGGAGTTTCGCCGGAAGAACACACGGCCCTGTCAGAGCCCACTCTCGTTGCAGCGATGAAAGCAGGTTCTCCTGCGATCGTGCGCCGTCTTCTCGCCGCGGGCGCGCGTCCTGATTCGCAGGATGTTCGTGGAGAAAATGCCCTCATGCTCGCGGCCAGGGCCGGCGACATGGATCTGGCGCGGGATCTCCTCGATGCCGGCGCTCATACCGAGTTGGAAGACAAGTCCGGTCGCACCGCACTATGGTGGGCCGCCAGCGCTGGAGAGATCGAGGTTGCGCAGTTGCTGCAGGCGCGGGGAGCCCGTGTGAATCACTCCGACAAGGATGACATCACGCCTCTGGGTATAGCGAGCCGGAGGGGCCATGCTGCCGTAGTGAGTCACCTGCTCGCCAAGGGCGCCCATTCCGAGGATGCCTCCAAGTTGGGAGATACGGCGTTACTGTTAGCCGCCGCCGCCGGACAGCTTCCCATCCTCGAGCAGTTGATCGCAGCCCGTGCCAACCTGGATGCCCAGAACAAGTTCGGGGATACAGCGTTGATCATTGCCAGCCGGCGCGGCGACTACGAGATGGTGCAGCGCCTGCTCGCGGCGGGAGCAAGCGCACGGCTACGTAACCAAGACCGCCGCACAGCCGCGGATATTGCGGAGGCTCGTGCGTTCATCAAGGTCGTGGCGCTCCTGCAGTCGGGTTGACCGCGCCCCGGAGCTCGCGGCCCCGGGGCGCTGCGAGGTACGCCACGCAGCACGCGTTAGAAATTACGCCTCACGGTCAGATACCACTCCCGCGGCGGTCCCGGCTGGCCTTCCACGGTCGGCTCGCCGAACGCCGTCAGGTCGAACTTGTTGAGGTAGTAGAACTTGTTGGTGAAGTTCTCCACGCCGACCGCCGCCGTCCAATGTTGATCCTTGGTCGCGTACTGTATCCGTGCGTTGTGCAACGTATAACCGCCACTGCACGAGGACAGGCCGGTGTACCCGATCGCGGGAACCGCGGCGCCCGTGCAGATCTGGGTCTGCAGATAGGCGTCGTAGCGCGGTGTCAGGGTCGAGCCGTCGGGCAGGTTGATGGTATATTGTGCCGACAGCGCCCCGTTCCACTTCGGCACGTAAGCCGGCTCGCCGTTGATGGTGATACCCGCGTTATTGGTCGCCGTGAAGCGTGTCAGACCGCCGCTTCCCGTGATCAAGAGCGGCTCGATCGGGCGGAAAGCCAACTCCACCTCGCCGCCGAAGATCTTGCCCGGCGAGTTCACGTAGTTCGTGCGCGGAATCGTGTTGACCAGGCACGGCGGTCCGCCTTCCGGGTTGGGCAGGGTGCCGGGTACGACACTGCCATCGGGGTTCTTGAGGCAGTCCGTGCCGCCCTGCGGGAGAATGCGATGCCGGTAGTCGCTGTAGAAGGCGGCCAGGTTCAAGCGCAACTTGCGATCCCACAAGTCGGCCTTCTCACCGAGCTCGTAGGCCAGCAGGCTCTCGCCCGAGACGGCCACGAACTGGTCGGCCTGGAAGGGGCGCGGGTTGAAGGCAGGCGGCCGGTAGCCGGTGGACGCCGACGTATACAGGAGCACCTCGGGCAGCACCTGGTAATCGAAGCCGACGCGCCAATCGCCCCGGCTGGAGGTATTGGAGAGGTTCGCCTTGACGATCGTGTTGTCGAAGTTGTCGGCTTTCCTGTCGTTCGAATAGCGTCCGCCGAGGGTCACCCGCAACGTATCCGTCAGGTTGTAGACCGTATGCAGGAAGAAGGAGTAGTTGCGGAAGTTGCCCACGTCGAGACCGTTGACCAGCAACGCGTTCTTGATGGGGTCGGCGAGGTAGGCGCTGATGTTCGCCCCGGGCAGGTTGACGCTCTGCGCACTGTTCGAATCGCCGTCGTAGTAAAATCCTCCTGCCGTCCAGTTGAGTTTGTTCGCGAACGTGTCGCCCGTGAAGCGCAGCTCCGCGGTGCGATAGGTGAACTGCTGGATGCCGTCGACCACCGACACATCCAATGGCGAGTCGTCCTGGTCGGTGGCGAAGTGACCGTTCCAGTTACGCCAGGCGAGGATCAGCTTGGCGGAGACGGCCTCGTTGATCTTCCAGTCGGCGGTGCCGGATACCCCTTTCTGGTTGAGGGCGTTCTGCGGCGGGAAGGACAGGCCGGAGACCGGGTCCTGGAACGTTGCGTACGACACGTAGCGATTCGTCGGTATGAAACGGCCATCGAACGGAATACCGAAGCCCTTGACGGGTGAGCCCGCCGGGCCGCCATTCTGCATGGCCTGGCTCCAGGTGAGGAAGCCGCCCGCCAGGGGCGTGGCCTGTAGCAGCGTATCCGCCGCGGCTTCGGAATCATCGCGCTGAAAGTCGAATGACAGGCCGAAAGTCAGGCTGTCAGTGGCGACGAGACGAAACAAGGCACGGGCCCCGCTGACGTCGGTCCCGCCCATCGTGCCGAGCTTGCAACCCGCATCCCGGTTGGTGATCTGCCGCGGCAGTGTCCCGGAAAGCTGCGGATACAGGCACACGAAATCGAGCCGGTTGACATAACCGTCCTGCCGTTTCGACACGCCGGTGATGCGCGCGAACAGCTTGTCCGGGATGAGCGCGAAGTCGTAGCCGGCGCGCAGATCGACCCGGTGAAAGTCCCCGACGGTACCTTCGATGTAGCCGGTGTTGTCACCGGTCGGCTGCTTGGAGATGTAACGCACCGCGCCACCGATGGAGCCGCGGCCGAAAAGGGTGCCTTGCGGTCCGCGCAGGACCTCGACCCGCTCGAGATCCATGAGATCGAACTGTGAGGACATCGTCGTGGGGTAATACACGTCGTCGACGTAGATGCCGACGCCGGGCTCGAAGGCGAAGTTGAAGTCGTTCTGACCGACACCGCGGATGTAGGCCGTCTGGGTCTTGCCGAATGCCGCCTGGGCCTGGCGGAAGCTGGCATTGGGAACGGCGTACGCGATGTCGGTCGAGCTCGTGAACCCGCGAGCCTGGATGTCTTCGGCCGTCACTGCCGTGATGGCGATAGGAGTCTGCTGCAAGGGCTCCGCGCGATACTGCGCCGTGACGACGACCTCGGCGAGGCCGCCAGTGTCGGCCGGTGTTGCCGCGGATGCGGTGGTTTGGGACCAGGCTGCGGATGTTGTCGCCTGCGCGAGGACAGCCGTAGCCAGTAGCCCCGGCATCCTCTTCAGACCGAGTCTAAGCGTCATGTTTCCCCCCTTTGTTGCAAAACAACTCGTTTTGCGCCGGTCATCACAGCACGACGCCGCGCTCACCAATCGATTCAGACTGACCAACAAATCGACGCCGAGGGACCATGGCCACAGTCTGAGCGTGTGCGGGAACGGAAACGGCAGCGACGTTGCTGACGGGCAACAAATAACACCCGACCGAGTCCGTTCTTGACATCCAACCTTCGATCCCTGAGGCTCGTGTCAGCGAAAGTTGCCGCGCGCCGCGGCCTGCAGAAGCCCTGAAAACGAGCGCGCGCGAGCGATAATCGCCCGGAAAAATGGGGGAAGCGGCTTGATGTCTCCGCTCGAGTCATATTGCAGGGCGCCTCGTCCGCAAGCGTCGCTGGGGCCGCGGGCACGCGCGCGTTTCGGCGAGCTGCAGATCACCGCCGTGCCGTTCACGGCATCGTTTTTTCACCACGCCGGCACCCATGTTGGCAACACCGAGCCGGCTGTTTTCCTGATCGACGCGCAGGAGTGTGTCAAAAGCGTCACACTGCAGGACGGCCGCGAAGCGCGGTTGGCTGCGGGCGATTTCACCCTGTGCGATACGACCCGTCCCTATGATGTGCAATGCGATGGAGCGTGTCGCATGCTGGTGGTCCACATTCCCCGCACGCTGCTGTTGCGTTACGTGCCTTTTCCGGAGGAGCTGACTGCCGTGGCCATGTCTGTGCGGGACAGCATGAACGGCCTGGTGTCCGACTACCTCCGTAACCTCTGGTCGCGATTTCCGCACGGCCCTCCGCTTTCGGATGCCTGGCAGGTGTGTCAGGCCACGATGAGCCTCATTGGCGGGGCGTACGAGCGCCTCTTACAGACCCGCTCCATGCGCCGCTCCGCGGCGTCCCTCCATCGGGCGCGTATTCGCGGCTATGTCGAGCAACATCTGACGGATCCTGACCTGACACCGAGGTCCATCGCGGCCAGCTGTCAGATCAACGTCCGCTACATGCACCGGCTGCAGGCGCTCGAGAACGAGACTCTCGCCCGGTACATCTTGCGGCGCCGTCTGGAAGAGTGCGCGCGCGAGCTCACCGCTCCGCAGCGCCGCCGCTCGATCACCGAGATCGCGTTTCTTTACGGCTTCAAGAGCGCCACCCACTTTGGTCGCGCTTTCCGCGACCGCTACGGCGTGAGCCCAGGCAAATACCCGGATCGAGCCCCCGGGGATTGACTCTGGACTCGGGTCCAGACCCTAAGATGGGGTCCATGGACACAATCAGTATTGGAACCCTGGCAAAGCGCGCCGGTGTCGGCATAGACACCGTGCGCTATTACGAGCGCGCGGGCCTGCTGACGCCGAACAAGCGCCTCGCCTCGGGCTATCGACGCTATACCTCACTCGAGCTGGCACGGCTGCGATTCATCCGTCGAGCACAGGCCCTCGGATTCACTCTCAACGAGGTGCGGGACCTGCTCGCTCTCTCGGCGAAGCGCGACGTAGCCCGCGTCAAACGCTCGGCACAGGCCAAGCTGGAGGACGTGGACAAGAAAATCGGTGCGTTAAAGAAAATCCGCGAAGGACTCGCCAATCTGGTGGCTGCTTGCCCGGGCCATGGGCGGGCGGCGGACTGCCCGATTCTGCAAGCCCTCGGAGGCGAAGAGGCGTGAACGCGGATTCTCATCATTCCCATCCGACCGGCCCGGCGTCCTGCTGCGCCAGCCACAAAACGGCGACCTACACGTGTCCCATGCACCCGCAGATCATCCGGCAGGGGCCAGGACACTGTCCGATCTGCGGGATGACGCTCGAGCCCGTGTCGCCTCTCGAAGGTCCCGTGGACGACACGGAGCTGCGCTCGGTCCGTCGCAAGTTCTGGATCGCTGTCGCGCTCTGCGTTCCCGAGCTGGCGATCTCGATGCTGCCGGAGCTTCTAGGGCTCACGATGTCAGAGGCGCTTGCCTGGTCGCTCCGGGTCGCGCAGATCGTCCTGACCGCGCCGGTCGTTTTGTGGCTGGCCGTGGATTACTACGAGCGTGGCTGGACGGGCGTCGTCAATCGGTCGCCCAACATGTACACCCTGATCGGATTGGGAGTCGTGGTCGCGTATCTCTACAGCCTGTTCGCCACGTTCGTCCCGTCCGCTTTTCCGGCCGGGATGCGCGACGAGCACGGTATGTTGGGTGTCTACTTCGAGGTGAGTGCGGTCATCGTCGCGCTCGCGTTGCTTGGCGAATGGCTCGAGCTGGCCGCTCGCGGGCGCACGAGTGCGGCGATTCGTGGCCTGCTGTCTCTCGCTCCCAAAACCGCGCGACGTATCCGTGACGACGGTGTCGAGGAAGATGTGCCGCTGGAGGCGCTTGCAACAGGAGACAAGGTTCGGGTGAGGCCGGGCGAGAAAGTGCCCGTCGACGGGCGGATTCTGGAGGGGCAGTCCACTCTCGATGAGTCGATGCTCACAGGAGAGTCCCTGCCCGTCGACAAGCGCCCGGGCGACCCTGTTGTCGGAGCGACACTCAATCAAACGGGTGCGCTGGTGATCGAGACGGAGCGCCTCGGCGCCGACAGCATGCTGTCGCAAATCGTGGCGCTGGTCGCCCAGGCGCAGCGTACTCGAGCCCCATTGCAAGGACTTGCGGACCGCGTTTCGGCCTGGTTCGTGCCCGCGGTGCTTGCGGTGGCTGTCATGACATTCTGCGGCTGGCTGTGGCTCGGCCCGGCGCCGCAGTTGGCGTACGCGCTGTCGACCAGTGTCGCGGTGCTGATCATTGCGTGTCCCTGCGCGCTCGGGCTCGCGACACCGATATCCATCATGGTCGCAAGTGGCCGGGGAGCGCATGCCGGCGTTCTGTTCCGGGACGCGAAGGCGATTGAGTCCCTGCGGGAGGTTGATACTCTCGTGCTGGATAAGACAGGCACGCTGACAGTGGGGCGCCCCTCTCTGACACGGGTCATCCCCGTTGCCCCATGGAGTGAGCAAGAGCTATTGGCCCTGGCCGCAGGCGCCGAGCGATCGAGCGAGCATCCATTGGCACGCGCGATGCTCGAGGCGGCGACTGAGCGGGGTACCGTCCCTGCGTCGGTCCGCGATTTCGAATCTCTCACGGGCTACGGTGTGCGAGGTTATGCCGGCAGCCGCTCTATCGTGATCGGCAATGACGCCCTCATGCAGAAGATTGGCGCCAACATCGACGCCGTCGCGGACGAGGTCGCGTCACTGCGGACCACCGGCGCCAGCCTCTTGTTCCTGGCAGTCGACGGCGTGCTTGCCGGAACTTTCGCAGTGAGCGATTCCATTAAACCGACAACGCCGGGTGCCCTGCGCGCGCTGCGGGCCGACGGGTTGACGATCGTCATGTTGACGGGAGATGCCCGCGGCACCGCGGAAGCGGTGGCCCGATCTCTTGGAATTGACACCGTCATCGCCGAGGTAAAACCCACGGACAAGGCAGCCGCGATCGAAAGATTGCAGGCAGGCAACCACCGTGTTGCGATGGCGGGTGATGGCATAAACGACGCCCCCGCGCTGGCGCGAGCCGACGTCGGCATCGCGATGGGCACTGGTACGGACATCGCGATGGAGAGCGCGCAGGTCACGCTCGTCAAAGGCGACCTCAACGGAATCGTCCGGGCACGCTATCTGAGCCGGGCGACCGTCCGTAACATCCATCAGAACCTGGGGTTCGCATTCGGCTACAACCTGCTCGGCATCCCGATCGCGGCCGGCATTCTCTATCCCCTCACCGGCATGCTGTTGAGTCCGATGATTGCCGCGCTCGCCATGAGTCTCTCGTCCGTGTCAGTGATCGGTAACGCCCTGCGCCTGCACTCGAGTCAGCCAAGCTCGTGACCCCGGTCAGCCCGTGCGCGCGCCGGTCATTTTGATTAACCTTGACCCAGGCGGATCAGCTCGACGGAGAACAGCCCCATGGCGCAGACACCCAGGATTGCCGTCGTCGGCAGTGCCAATACGGACCTCATTACCTTTGCCGACACCTTCCCGCGTCCGGGTGAGACCTTGTTCGGTCAGAACTTCGATCTGGGCTTCGGCGGCAAGGGCGCCAACCAGGCAGTTGCCGCGCGGCTGTGCGGTGCCGAGGTCCTGATGGTTGCCAAGGTTGGCAAGGACCTGTTCGGTGAGGCGACCGTGCGCAATTTCAACTCCTTCGGAGTTGATACCACCCACGTGAGGATCATCGACGGCGCGCCTACGGGAGTGGCGCCGATCTTCGTCGAGCCCGGCGGGCAGAACCGCATCATCGTCGTCAAAGGTGCGAACGACCGGTTGACCCCGGCGGATGTGGATGCGGCCGCG